>CADAKR010000012.1 GCA_902788545.1 uncultured Coriobacteriaceae bacterium | reverse complement strand
ACCGTCGCCGGCGTCTTCGATGCCGGCAGCGAGGAGGACGACCAGATCTTCTCCACCCTGGCCCTGGCCCAGTCGCTTTCGGACCGGGCGGGCAAGGTGTCCTCCATCGAGGTATCCGCCCTCACCACCCCGGATAACGACCTGGCCCGCCGCGCCGCCCGCAACCCCGCCGCCCTGTCCAGCCGGGACTATGAAACCTGGTACTGCACCGCCTATGTCAGCGCCGTGTGCTACCAGATTCAGGAGGTGATCACCGGCTCCGTGGCAAACGCCGTGCGCAAGGTGGCGGAGAGCGAGGGCACCATCCTGGAAAAAACCCAGCTGCTCATGATCCTGATCACCGCCCTGAGCCTGATCGGCTCCGCCCTGGGCATTTCCAACCTGGTCACGGCGTCCGTCATGGAGCGTTCGCAGGAAATCGGCTTGCTGAAAGCCATCGGCGCCCATGACCGCGCGATCTCCGCATTGCTGCTCGTCGAGATGATCATCGTCGCCATTTTGGGCGGGGCGGTCGGGTTCGGCGTCGGCTACGGGTTCGCGCAGGTTATCGGCTACACCGTGTTCAACTCGTCCATCGCGTTGTCACCTATTGTCATTCCGCTTGTCGTCGTGCTCGTCATCGTGGTCACGCTCGCTGGCTCCATCCCGGCTATCCGCACGGTGCTGCGTCTCGATCCGGCCGAAGTTCTTCACGGAAGGTAGGGCGCCATGAAACGTTCAACGATGTACTTCCGCATGATCACGGCGTCGATCGCCCGGCGCCGTTCCCGCATGCTCGTGGCCCTGCTCGCCGTCACGGTCGGCGCCACCATCCTGGCGGGCCTCGTCATGGTGTACTACGACATGCCGCGCCAGATGGGCGAGCAGTTCCTCGCGTACGGCGCCAACATGATCCTCGTGCCCAACGGCGATTCCGAGGGCATGACCGAAGACGAGGTGCAAGAGGCCATCGGCGCGATTGGCGGCGTCGAGAGCGACATCTCGTATTGCTACGAGTCGGCGACCATCAACGACGCGCCCATCATCATAACCGGGTGCGACTTGGACAAGACCTACGCGACCAGCCCCTACTGGCAAATCGAGGGCGCGCTTCCGTCCAAGCCCGGCGAGATCCTCGTGGGCCTCGAGCAAGCCCAGTTCTTCTCACTGCATGTTGGCGACACCGTCTCCATCGCGTACCTCCCGCCCGATGCGACAGCCGCCACGGCGGGCGTGAATCTGAACGGCGCGGTCGAGGGCAAGGTGTTTCAGGGCTTCACCGTGTCGGGCATCCTCGACACCGGCGGCTCGGAGGAGAACTACTTCTTCATGTCCGACAAGGACATGGAGGCGCTCATCGGCCGAAGCCTGACGTACGACGTCACCGAGCTTCGCATCAACGCCGACGCCGACGAGCTGCAGGCCGACGTGGAGAAAATCGAGGCGAACGTGCCCGGCGTGTCTCCGCAGCTCGTGAAGCGCATCACCGAATCGCAGACCACGGTCCTCTCGAAGTTGAGCGCGCTCGTGCTGCTGGTCACCGTCATCACGTTGGCGCTCATCATGATTACGGTGGCCACGACGATGACCGCGGTTGTCACCGAGCGCCGCCGCGAGATCGGCTTGCGCAAGGCGCTTGGCGCGTCAGATGGCTCCATCATGTTCGAGTTCATGGGCGAGGGCTTGCTCATCGGCTTTATCGGCGGCCTTCTGGGGTCGTTTTTGGGCTTCGGGTTTGCCTACCTCGTCAGCACGAACGTGTTCAACTCCACCATCACGTTCTTGCCCGCGCTCATCCCCGTCACCATCATCGTGGCGCTTGCCGTGACGGCGCTTGCCTGCATACTGCCCGTCCGCAATGCCACGAAAGTCGACCCGGCCCTTGTCCTGAAGGGAGAATAGGAAGCTACCATGGCACTTCTCGAGTTGAAGAACGTCTACAAGATATACGGCGACTTGCACGCGCTCGACGACGTAAGCCTGAAAATCGACGTCGGAGAATGGGTTGCCATCATGGGCCCGTCAGGTTCGGGCAAGTCGACGGTCATGAACATCATCGGCTGCATGGACAAGCCGACTCGTGGCGAGGTCCTGCTCGACGGCGTCGACATCGCCAACGAGTCGAGCCGGGGCTTGACCGACATCCGGCGCGACAAGATCGGCCTCATCTTCCAGCAGTTCCACCTGATCAATTACCTGACGGCGCTTGAAAACGTCATGGTGGCGCAGTACTACCACTCGATGCCCGACGAGAAGGAGGCGCTTGAGGCGCTCGAGCGCGTGGGGTTGGCCGACCGTGCGAAGCACCTGCCCAGCCAGCTGTCCGGCGGCGAACAGCAGCGCGTGTGCGTGGCCCGCGCGCTGATCAACCACCCCGAGCTCATATTGGCCGACGAGCCCACGGGCAACCTCGACGAGTCGAACGAGAAAATCGTCCTCGATTTGTTCCGCCAGCTGCACGACGAGGGCACGACGCTCATCGTCGTCACGCACGATGCGGAAGTCGGCGCGGCGGCCGAGCGCGTCATCACGCTCGAATACGGCAAAGTGACCAGTGAGGATGGCGACACGAGCTTCGGCAAGGTCGCCCGGAGGGATGTGGTGTAAATGGCGAACGTGACACGAAGGCAGTTCTTCATGTTGGGCACGGCCGCGAGTTTCGCGGCTTTGGGCTTGGCCGGCTGCGGTGGAAGCGGTTCGGGTTCCGGTTCGAAATCCGGTGCGGCGGGCAGCGGGTTGAAGGATGGCACGTTCACGGGTCAATCATCTACGCTCGAGGACAACGTCGAAGGCGATGGTTACGGCATCATCACCATCACCGTGGAAAACGGCGCAATCGTCGACGCCACGTTCCAGGCCTTCTTGCCCGATGGCACGCCCAAGGACAAGGACTACGGCAAGGGCGGCGCGTATTACGGCGTAGCGCAAAAGGTCGTCTCGTCGGGCGAGGACTACACCAAGGCGCTCATCGATGCGGGCTCCATCGACGGCGTCGATGCCATTTCGGGCGCCACATACCTGTACAACCAGTTCGTCGAGGCGACGGAAGCTGCCTTGAAGGAAGCTTCGAAGTAGGGCGCGGCCATGGCTGATTTCCTCAAGCGACGGCCACTCGTCGCGGTTTCCTTCGTTGCAGCCGTTTTGCTGGCGGTGGGCGCGCTCACGTTCGCAGGTCCCTGCATTCACGAGGACGGGTCGGCCGCGGTTTGCCACGCTGCCGCGCATGCCATAGTCGCATGCGGCGTGGTGGGCGCAGTGGGCTCGCTGGCCGCCTTGTTCTTGCGTGGCGACAAGGCAGCGGCGGCCGCGGCGGTCGTATCGGCAATCGCAGGCCTTTTCGCCGCGGTGGCTCCCGGCACGGTGTTCGGGTTGTGCATGATGCAGACGATGCGCTGTTGGACGGTCATGAAGCCGTTTGCGCTCGTGTGCGGCGGCGTGCTGTTCGTCTGCGCGCTCATCGCCGTCATCGCCTTGCTCCGCAAGGGCCGGGGGCGTGCTGCATGAACCTGAAGAAGCTTCCCCTCAACAACTTGTCTCATAATGCGGGCCGGACGGTGGGGCTTGCCATCCTCGTCGCGCTGTTGGCGTTTGTCGCGTATGGCGGATCGCTTGTCATGTCGAGCCTGCAAAACGGCATCGGCAGCTTGGAGGCACGGCTGGGCGCCGATGTCATCGTGGCCCCGGCGACGGCGAAATCTCAGCAAGATTTGAACGATATCCTGATCGACGGTGTTCCCGGGCAGTTTTACATGGATGCCTCGGTGCTCGACGAGGTGGCTGGAATCGACGGCGTCGAGGTTGCGTCCCCGCAGTACTATCTGTCGACGATGAAGGCTGGATGCTGCTCGATGCCCGTGCAGATCATAGGCTTCGACCCGGCAACCGATTTCACCGTGCAGCCGTGGATCGAGCGCACGTACGGTGGCGATCTGGGCCTCGACCAAGTGGTCGTCGGATGCAATATCACGGGCGCGCCGGGCGCGACCATCAAGCTGTACGGCGTGGAGTGCGGCATCGTGTCCAAGCTCGAGAAAACCGGGACGAAGCTCGATAACGCCGTGTTCGCCACGAACGAGACCGTGCGGCACCTGATCAACGAGGCGGTGGAGCGCGGCTTCCCGCCCGATTCCCACGAGGATCCGGCCATGCGCATCTCCACCGTGCAGGTGAAAGTGGCCGACGGTTACGACCCCGAGGTCGTTGCGGGGGAAATCACCCTTCGCGTGCGCGGCGCGTATGCGGTCGCCACACGTGCCATGACCTCGTCGGTTGCCGAGAGCGTGTCGGGAATTGCCGGCGTCATCGGCGTGTTGATGGGCGTCATATGGGTGCTTGCCGCCGCCGTGCTCGTCGTGGTGTTCTCGATTGCGGGCAAGCATCGTGCCAAGGAGTTTGCCGTGCTGCGCGTCATCGGAGCCTCGCGCAAGGATCTTTCTGGCGTCGTGGTGAAAGAAGCCGTGCTCATCAGCGCGCTCGGGGCCGTTGCGGGCATCGTTGCGGCGCTCGTGGTGGTGCTGGCGTTTAACGGTGCGTTGGAAGCAGCGCTCGGCGTCCCGTTCCTCACGCCTGATATCGGGACGATGGCGCTCTTCGCCGTCGGCGCGTTCGCCGTGGCGATGGTCGCCGGCCCGGCTGCGTCTGCCGTGTCCGCTCGTCGGCTGTCGAAGGTCGATGCCGGCCAGGTGCTGCGGGAGGAGTGACATGGGCGATATTCGTTTGGAAACGCAGGGCGCATGCAAGAAGTTCTTCCGCAAGAGACGCGATTCGGCGCAGTACTTCGACGCCGTTGCACCGACCGACCTGCAGTTGGCCGCCGGAGAGCTCGTTGTGCTGAAGGGGCGTTCCGGTTCCGGGAAGACGACGTTGCTCAACATGATGGCGGGCCTTCTCGAGCCATCCGAGGGAACGGTGACGCTCGACGGGCAGAATCTGTACGAGTTGGACGATGCGGCGCTTTCGCGTTTGCGCAACGAGCGATTCGGCGTCATTCCCCAGGGTCAGACAGCGCTTCACAGCTTGTCGGTCGTGCAGAACGTCACATTGCCCTATTTGATGTACCGGGACGACGATGGCTGCGAAAGCCGTGCGTTGGAGCTTCTCGAAAACCTGGGAATACGGCAATTGGCCGATAGCTATCCATCGGAGTTGTCGGGCGGAGAGTCGCGGCGCGTGTGCGTTGCCCGGGCGCTCATGTGCGCGCCGGACGTGCTGTTTGCCGACGAGCCGACGGGGAACCTGGACGATGCGAGCACGCAAGTCGTTTTGGAGATGCTTCGCTCATACGCCGATGCCGGCGCTGCCGTGCTCGTCGTGACCCACGAGCAAATGGCGGAAGAGTACGCAGACCATGTCCTGAAGATGGATGCAGGGGTAATCGAGGCGCGTGCTTAGTTCCAGCGCCGCCTCTTGCATCACAGCTTGTAGGGGCGGCTGGCGTTGAGGCCGAGCGCGATGGTGGTGACGTTGTGCAGCAGGCTGGATGTCTGCGGCGTGATGGCGCTCGCCACGCCACCTGCCATGAAAGCCGAGTTCAGGCCTATGACCTGGGCGAAGCTGCGATCCATGCGACGCGAGAGGGCGCGTGAGAGCTTTACGAGCTCGACGATGGAGGACAAATCGCCGTTCGACAGCGTGATGTCGGCGACCTCCTTGGCCACCGCCGTGCCCTGTCCCATGGCGATGCCCACGTCGGCAAGCGCAAGTGCCGGCGTGTCGTTCACGCCGTCCCCGACCATGATGACGTTGCGACCCGAGGCTTTCAGCTCCTCGACGAACGCATGCTTGTCTTCTGGCAGCTGGTTGGCGCAAAACTCGGTGACACCGGCAGCATCGGCAATGCGCGCGGCAGTGCGTTCATTGTCGCCGGTGAGCATGATGATGCGCTCGAAGCCTAACTTGCGCAGGTCTTGAACGGCTTTGGCCACGCCTGCCTTGAGGGGGTCGTCGATGCCGATGGCGCCGACGAGCTTGCCGTCGACAGCCAGGTACAGCGGCGAGAGACCATCGAGTCCTGCAGCGATGCGGGCCTTTTGGCGCTCGGAGATGGCGATGCCCTCATCCTCGACGACGAAATGCTCGGACCCGATGACGGCGCGTTTGCCCTCGATGGTCGATGCGATTCCGTGCGCGACGAGGTACTCCACGTCGCCATGGAGGTGGCGGTGTTCGAGCTTGCGCGCCGCCGCCGCGTTCACCACGGCGCGCGCGACGGGGTGGGGGAAGTGTTCTTCCAGGCCGGCGGCCACGCGCAGCACCTCGCGCTGGGGCCATCCGCGCGAGCCGATGACCTTTGCAACATGGGGTGTGGCCTCGGTCAACGTGCCGGTCTTGTCGAACACGATGGTGTCGGCGTCGCATACGGCGTCAAAGTACTTCGACCCTTTCACGGTGAAGCCCGTCCGCGCCGATTGGCTCATGGCCGTGAGCACGGCTATGGAGGCGGTCAAGCGCAGGCCGCACGAGTAATCGACCATGAGCGCGGCCGCCGTGCGCGTCAGCGACCGCGTGGCTAAAGCGACGATGCCCGCGAACAGGAAGTTCCACGGCACAATGCGGTTGGCCAGGCGCTCGCGGCGCTTCTGGCGTTCAGACTGGTATAAATCGGCGTTCTTCACGAGCGACACGATGGAGCGCAGACGCGATTCGCCCGGCCCTGCCTTGCAACGCACGAGGATCTCGCCGTCTTCGACCGAGGTGCCGGCGAACACGTCGTCGCCGACAGTGCGTTCGATGGCGAGCGGCTCGCCGGTGAGCGAAGACTGGTTGACCATGGCCAGGCCCGATTCGATGACGCCGTCGACTACGACGGGCATGCCTGTGCGCACGGCGATGAGGTCGCCTTGCTGCAGACTGGCGATGTTGACTTGGACTTCCGTGTCGCCTTCCACTTTGTTGGCGGTTTCTGCCACGTCGAGCAGCGCGTCGATGAGCGCGCTTTCCGAACGCGCTTCGGTGTAGGCTTCCATGGTTTCGCCAAGCTGCAGCAAGAACATGGTCTCGCCTGCGGTCTTCGGGTCGCGTTGGACGAACGACGTGGCGACGGCCGATGCGTCGAGCACGGGCACGTCGAGCCTGCCGGCCGCCAACGAGCGGGCGGCAGCGCGTGCGAACGGGATGAACGCGAGGATGTTCCATGCAAATGACAAGGGCATGGGCAAAAGCCAGCGACGCGCGAAATAAGTGCCCGCAAGCCAGGCGATGTCGAGGAGGAGGTTGTGCGATTGCGCGGTCGTCGAAAGCGAATGGCCTTCGCGGGCGGCGTCGATCGTGTCACGATCGATGTCGCACAGGTATTTGAGCACGCGGAGCCGGCCGACTTCACCCGGCTCGTACGTGACGGCAATCGAGCCGATGCGCGGGTACACGCGCGCATCGGTGATGTCGGGACAGGCGGCGAGAACGGCCTCGAGCGCCCCCAAATCCTCTTGGGGCACGGGCCCGACGAGCTTCACGCGGATGCGCCCGCAAATCTCCTTCTCGATGGTGTATTGCATGAGATTACTTGGCGGCCTTGGCGGTCCTCGTGGTCCCAGTTGCCTTCGAGGTCTTCTCGGCGGCCTTCACGTCCTTGTCGGACACGGCGATGAACTCGGCTTCGGCCTTCATGTCGTCGAATTCGGCTTTGGCCTGCTCGACGATGTCGTTGTATCCGGCTTTGGCCTTCATGCCCTGGGCCATGGCGTGGACATAGCCCTTTTTGGCTGTTTGCGACGTGGCGGCTTTCAAACCGACCGTGCCGATGAGAAAGCCGAGTCCCGTCCAGAGGAAGTTCTTGGTACCGCGTTCCATGGGAATCCTTTCGATTAAAGCCTGTAGATGATTTGAAAGTACTAAAGCCGACTGGGATTAGTCCAGGGTTACTTCAAGCGTAACCCTTGGGTGACGCCTGCGATGTGCCATCCTGAGTTGGCGGAAATGGCGCATCGGGAAGGATGGGGCCGCATGAAATGTCACAAGTTCTGGGCTATCGCAACCGTGATCTGCATGGCGTTGACCATGTACACCGGTTACAAACACAAGTAGAGGGCTTCGGGCTATTCCTCCACCACGCCGAGGCGCGTTATGTAGTCGATCCATCGTTCGAACGACTCGTCGCTGATGGCGTGCTCCATCATGCAGGCTTCTTCTTTCGCGGTTTCCGGCGGCAAGCCGACGGCTTTGGCGAGGAAGGCCGTCAGGTACCGGTGCCGTTTCAGGATGGCGGTGCCATATGCGTAGCCTTCTTCGGTCAGCGTCGCCTCGCCGTAGTAGGGCTGATCGACCAGACCGCGCGTCCTCAGCGCCGTGAGGGCTTTTCCCACCGAGGTTTTCGACACGCCCATCTTGCGGGCGATATCGGAGGGGCGAACTGACTGCTCGGTCGTTCCCCCAAGCACGACGATTGCCTTGAGGTAGTCTTCGAGCGATTGTGACAGCTTATCCATCAGGCGTTTCCGTTTCAAAAAAGTCAGCAAAAGCTAACAACATAATACCATAAATGTAATAGGGGACTAACTTGTTATCAGCTATCTCGATGGTGCGGCGCGTGCAAGCTGTCCTCGTTTTTCATGTTGTTCCCGATAACTAACTGTGCTATAAGTTATCCGTATCTAACATTAGGAACGGAGGAGCTTGTGACTAAGGAGAGGAAAGAAGGCACGGTCAGCACGCTCATGCGCTATGCGGGCGGACACAAGTGGCTGACCGTGGCCGGCTGCGCTCTGTCGGCAATAGCCATGGTGGCCAACATGGTGCCTTACGTGTGCATCTGGCTCGTGGCGCGCGACCTCATCGCGGTGGCGCCCGACTGGGGGCAGGCCACGCAAATCGGGTTGTACGGCTGGGTGGCATTCGGGTTCGCGGTGCTCGGCATCGTGCTGTACTTCTTGGGGCTCATGTGCACGCACCTGGCGGCGTTCCGCACGGCGTCGAACATCCGCAAGCAGGGCATGGCGCACCTCATGAACACGCCGCTCGGTTATTTTGACAACCACGCCTCGGGCCTGCTGCGCCGCCGCGTCGACGGGGCGGCTGCCGAAACCGAGACGCTGCTCGCGCACAACCTGGCCGACATCTCGGGTACGGCCGTGATGCTCGTCGCCACCATCGTCTTGCTGTTCGTGTTCGACTGGCGCATGGGGTTGTCGGTTTTCGCGGCAGCCATCATATCGGTCGCAGCCATGTTCAAGATGATGGGCGGCAAGAACTACGGCATCATGCAGGAGTACCAGACTGCGCTCGACGGCCTGTCGAAAGCCGGCACCGAATACGTGCGCGGCATTCCCGTGGTGAAGGTGTTCCAGCAAACGGTGTATTCGTTCAAGGCGTTCAAAGAGGCCATCGACCACTACAGCGAACGCGCCGCGTATTACGAGGGGCATGTGTGCCGCGGACCGCAGTCGATCAACCTCACGTTCACCGAGGCGGCGTTTGCCCTGCTCGTGCCCGTTGCGTTGCTGCTGGCGCCGGGGGCGCTCGAGTCGGGCGACTTTGCGGGCTTCGTCACCAACTTCGCGTTCTATGCGGTGTTTTCGGCTGTCATATCGACGGCGCTTGCGAAGGTCATGTTCGCTGCCAGCGGCATGATGTTGGCCGACGACGCGCTGTCCCGCGTGCGCGAGGTCATGAACGCCCCTACGTTGCCCGTGGCAGAAAACCCGCAGGCCCCGTCTGACAACAGCGTGGAGTTCCGTGGCGTGACGTTTTCCTATGACGGTGCCGACGTGCCCGCGCTCGAGGATGTGTCGTTTACGGTGCCCGCCGGATCCACGGTGGCGCTCGTGGGCCCCAGCGGAGGCGGGAAGACCACGGCGGCAAGCCTCATCCCGCGTTTCTGGGATACCAGTGAAGGCGCCGTGCTCGTAGGCGGCGTGGACGTGCGCGACATGGATCCCCACGTGCTCATGGACAACGTCGCGTTCGTGTTCCAGAACGACCGCTTGTTCAAGGCGTCCATCCTGGAAAACGTGCGCGCCGCGCGGCCCGATGCCACCCGCGAGGAGGCGCTTGCCGCGCTCGCTGCAGCTCAGTGCGACGACATCCTGGCAAAGCTTCCGGACGGCGTCGACACGCTTGTCGGCTCGGATGGCACACACCTTTCCGGTGGCGAGCAACAACGCATCGCGCTGGCTCGCGCCATCTTGAAGGATGCGCCCATCGTCGTGCTCGACGAAGCCACCGCGTTCGCCGATCCCGAAAACGAGGTGCTCATCCAGAAGGCGTTCGCCCGCCTCACCGAGGGGCGCACCGTCATCATGATCGCGCATCGCCTGTCCACGATCGTCGGGGCAGACGAGATCATCGTGCTCGACCGCGGCCATGTCGTCGAAAAGGGCACGCATGACGCGCTCGTGGCCAGCGACGGTTTGTACGCCCGCATGTGGGCCGACTACCAGCAAGCTGCTACGTGGAAGATCAAGGAGGTGGCCTAGATGTTCGGCGAGAAGTTCAAGCGCAAGTACGCCCTGACCGACCAGGGTGTGGCGAACGTGAAGAAAGGTGTGGCTTGGACCGTCGTCGTGAACCTGACGATGATGTTCGGCATAGGCTTCCTCTACTTCCTCATGATGCAGTTCATGGACACGCTCGTTCAAGGAGCCGAGCTTCCGGGTGCCGTGGTTTACGTCGTGGGGATAGCGCTGTTCCTGGTTTTGTCGTTCGTGGTGCATTACATGCAGTACTACTACACGTATTCGGTTGTATACGGCGAGGTTGCCACAGTGCGCCTGTCGTTGGCGGAGCGCCTGCGCAAGCTTCCGCTCGGGTTCTTCGGCAAGCGCGATCTGGCCGACCTCACGGAAACGCTCATGAGCGACATGAAACGCCTCGAGCACGTGTGGTCGCATGTGCTGGGCTATTTGTACGGCTCCTACATCTCCACGGCCATCATCGCGGTCATGCTGCTCGTCGCCGATTGGCGGTTGGCTATCGCGTGTTTGTGGGGCGTGCCGGTCGCCTTCGCACTGCTGAACGTCAGCCGCAAGGGGACGGGTCGCAAGGCGGCTGAGTCGAAAGCGGCGGCGCTTGCCGTTTCCGACGGCGTGCAGGAAACGCTCGACAACGTCCGCGAGATTCGCGCCACGAACCAGGAGCAGCGTTTCCTCGACCGCCTGAACGCGCAGATCGACGCAAACGAGCGGGCGCAGATTTCCGGCGAGCTGTTCGTGGGCCTGTTCGTGAACGGCGCGAGCGTCATCATGCGCCTGGGTGTGGCCACGACCATACTCGTGGGCGCGCAGCTCATGCTGTCGGGCAGCTTGAGCTTCATGATGCTGTTCATGTTCCTGCTGGTCATAACGCGCATTTACGCGCCGTTCGACCAGTCGCTCGCGATGATCGCCGAGGTGTTCATGAGCGATGTCTCAGTCGAGCGCCTCAACGCCATCTTCGACGAGCCGGCGCAAGAAGGCGTCGAGGTGTTCGAGCCGGCGGGTCACGATATCGTCTTCGACGACGTCACGTTCGCCTACGAGGGCGAGCGCGTGCTGGACGGCGTGTCGTTCACGGCGAAAGAGGGCGAGGTCACAGCGCTTGTGGGACCGAGCGGTTCGGGCAAGTCGACGTGCGCGCGTTTGGCGGCACGGCTGTGGGATTATGGCGAAGGCTCGATTTCCGTCGGCGGCGTCGACGTGAAGGCCATCGACCCCGAAACGCTGATGGGCGACTACTCCATGGTCTTCCAGGATGTCGTGCTGTTCGACGACACGGTGATGGAAAACATCCGCCTGGGCAAGCATGGCGCCACCGATGAGGAGGTGCGCGCGGCAGCGGCAGCGGCGAACTGCGACGAGTTCGTGGAGCGCCTGCCGCAGGGCTACGAAACGCCCATCGGCGAAAACGGAGCGCGTCTTTCGGGCGGTGAGCGCCAGCGCATCAGTATCGCGCGGGCGCTGCTCAAGGATGCGCCCATCGTGTTGCTCGACGAGGCCACCGCATCGCTCGACGTGGAAAACGAGACCAAGGTGCAAGGCGCCCTTTCGCGCCTGCTGGCCGGCAAGACGGTGCTTGTCATCGCGCATCGCATGCGCACGGTGGAAAGCGCCGACAAAATCGTCGTGTTGTCGGATGGCAAGGTGGCCGAACAGGGGAGCCCTGCCGAGCTGCGCGCCCTCGAAGGCGGCGTGTACCGTCACATGGCCGAGCTGCAATCCGCCAGCGCCGCTTGGGCGTTGTAGCGCTCGCCCCTCGCCATTCCGTCGACTGCAGCCAACTGCCGGCATGCTCGCGCTCGTTGCGTCGGGGCATGCCGGCGGGAAAGGCGTCTAACAGGGGTGCTCGATGTGAAGCACGATGCCAGTGCGCTGTTGGTAGCGGGTTAGCACCGGTTGGGTCGCCTTCTTGGCGCCGCAGAGGATGAACTCGGTTCCATCGTAGACGCTCGGCGTGCGCGCGGGGCAGAAGCCTTCGATGCAGTCCACGCACACGACGTCGTTCACGGTGAGTCCTGCCATGTCGCTCGCAGCCAGTTCCAGGGTTGCGTTCTCGTCTTTCATACCGCGCCTCCGTTACTTCTGCACGCGCAGGCAGCGCATGGCGTTGAGGATGGCGAGCACCGACACGCCCACGTCGCCGAACACGGCCAGCCACATGTTGGCGATGCCGATCATCGGCAGGGCCAAGATCATGATGACGATCTTCACGCCCAGGGCGAACACGATGTTCTGCTTCACGATGCGCAGCGTCTTGCGGGCGATGCGGATGGCTTTGGCGATGTTGGAGGGCTTGTCGTCCATGAGCACGACGTCGGCTGCCTCGATGGCGGCGTCGGAACCCATGCCGCCCATGGCGATGCCCACGTCGGCACGCATGAGCACGGGCGCGTCGTTCACGCCGTCGCCGACGAATGCGACCCTGCCCTTCACGCCCTCGTGGTTGGCCAGAAGCTCCTCGACGGCCGTCACCTTGTCTTGAGGCATGAGCTGCGAGCGGATCTCGTCCACGCCAAGCTCGCCTCCCACGGCATCGGCGACTTCCTTGCGGTCGCCCGTCAGCATGACGGTCTTCTTCACGCCGGCGGCGTGCAGGCCGTCGATGGCTTCCTTGGCGTCGTCTTTCATCATGTCGGCGATGATGATGTGGCCCAAGTACTCGCCGTCGACCGCCACGTGCAGGATGGTGCCGACGAGCTTGCAGTCGTGGTAGAGCTGGTCTTCGGATTCCATGAGCTTGTCGTTGCCGACGAACACGTGATGCTCGTCCACGGTGGCGGACACGCCCTTGCCCGAGATCTCCTCGACGTTTTCGATCTTGTCGTGGTCGATTACGCCGGAGTAGCTGTCCACGACCGAAAGCGCGATGGGATGGTTGGAATATGCCTCGGCATGAGCCGCGTACGACAAAAGCAGGTCCTTGTCGACGCCGCCATGCGCGTGCACGGCCACGACGCCGAACCTTCCGCTCGTGAGCGTGCCCGTCTTGTCGAAGGCGATGGTGTCGACTTCGGAAAGCGCCTCGAGGTAGCTCGAACCCTTCACCAGGATGCCCTGGCGGCTTGACGCGCCGATGCCGCCGAAGAACGACAACGGCACGCTGATGACGAGCGCGCAGGGGCAGCTGACCACGAGGAAGACGAGGGCAGATTCGACGGACTTGCTGATCGAGAAGCCGAGGAAGGGGCAAATGAGCGCGATGAGCAGCGCCAAGCCCACGACGATGGGCGTGTAGACGCGCGCAAAGCGGCTGATGAAGTTCTCGCTGCGAGACTTCTTCTCGCTGGCGTTCTCGACGAGCTCGAGGATGCGCTGCACGGTAGAGTTCTCGGCGGCGGAGGTGGTCTCGATCGTGAGCATGCCGGTCATGTTCACGCATCCGCTGATGACCTCGGCGCCCTCTTCGACCACGCGCGGCACCGACTCGCCGGTGAGCGCCGACGTGTCGAGCTGCGACTGGCCGGACACCACGATGCCGTCGAGCGGGACGCGCTCGCCGGCCTTCACCACGATCTTCGAACCCACGGCGACCTCGAACGGATCAACCTGCGTAATCTCGCCGTCTTCGCCGATGAGGTTGGCGTAATCGGGGGCGATGTCCATCATGTCGGAGATGGACTTGCGGGTCTTGCCGACAGCGTAGCTTTCGAAGAGCGAACCCACCTGGTAGAACAACATGACGGCGGCGCCTTCGGCCATATGCGGTTCGGCCTCGGGGAAGAACACGAGCGCGAACGCGCCGATGGTGGCGATGGCCATGAGCAGGTTCTCGTCGAACGGCTGTTTGTGCGTGATGCCGTGCCACGCCTTGGCCAGGACGTCGTAGCCGGCGATGAGGTAGGGGATGAGGAACGCGACGAACTCGATCCAGAGCCCATACGGCAGGCTCTCGAACACGCCGGCGATCTCGAGGATCTCCATCACGACGAAGATGCCGAGCGCGACGAGGATGCGGTTGCGCAGCTTCTTTTGCTTCTTGTTCATTTCGGTCAATGCCCTTCTCTCAGTTTTGCGGAAAACCGCTGGTCGTTCTTAACATATGAACGACTGTTCAGATGTTCATATAGCATTATGCGGGAGAAGGGCAATCGGTGTCAAGCGTTTTCGCGTCGGTTTTTTGCGAAATAGCCAATAGAAAAGTTTTATGAGGAGCCGACTGCGTCCGCCTGACAGGCTGCCGGCTCAGTAGCAAAAGAATCAATTGGGGATACTCCCTTTTTGGTCCTTCCCGTTTCATGTGACGTAGAGCGACGGTGTTCGTCGCAATGCCTGCCTT
>CADAKR010000011.1 GCA_902788545.1 uncultured Coriobacteriaceae bacterium | reverse complement strand
TTGTAGTAGGTTGCCCAAGCGAGGGCGGCAATCGCGATGATAATGCTCACGACGGCCCAGATGCGCTCGCGTTTCAGGTACGTCTCGCGCGAGATGCCCTTGCTTTCGGCACGATGGGCAGCCAACGGGCCGCTGACGCGCGCGAACGCGATGTGCAGCACCGCCAACAGCACGCCGGTGATCACCGCCAGCGCAATCGTCCACACCTCGGGCATGGCATAGGCGCCGTAGAACATGTAATCGGCGAAGATGTAGAGCGGGTAGAACAGGATGCACACCCAGAACCCGTGCGCAGGACCCCAGATGCCCGGCATGACCAGCGCGCCGATGTTCACGGGCGGCAAGCCTTCCAGGAACTTCTCCTCAGCGGCAATCTGCTCGTCTGTCAATTCGCTCATACGTTCCTCGCTCGTCAGAATCGTGATTGCATTTGGTCATTGTATAAGAAGGGGCCCGCGCAGGGCCCCTTCCATTGACGCGTTTTCCCTGAGCGGCAACTATTCGTTGCGCGGCTGCAGGTTGTCGTCGCCCACGATGACATGCTTGTCGGGATCGTAGACCAGACCGCCATGCTCCTTGTGGAAGAACATGAGCTTCGTCGGCTCGGTTCCCTCCACGTTCGCCAGGTAAACATGGATGAACATGAAGATGATGAACACGAACATGCCGAAGTAGTGGATGATGCGGACCGACATGGCACCGCCGAAGAAGCTGGTGAAGCCAGCCAGGGCGCCAGCCGTCGGCGTCCACAGGGCCAAACCCGTGATGAACATCAGGATGATGAGGATGGGAATGAGCAGATACGAGAGCTTCTGCGGCACGCCCAGCTTCGCGGACAGCGGGTGGTCCTTCTTCAGGAACAGGTAGTACTTGATCCACGCGCCAGCCTGATGGCGGTTGTCCTTCTGCGGCAACCACGACTTGAAGTCGGCAGTCTGCTTGCGCGTGCCGCCCGTCGGGGCCGACTTCACGAACAGCGACATGATCATGCGCACGACGCAGTTGATGAAGATGACGAAGCCGAAGAAGACATGCACGCCGCGGGCAACGCCCATGGTGCCCGAAACCGGGAAGTGGATCAAAAAGCCGGTGATGATCAGGCAGATCATCGCGACCAGGTTGATCCAGTGGGTGATGACGAACGGCAGCGGATGCGCTTCTTTATAGTGTGCGAGATGTGCCATCTTACTTCACCCCCCAAGGGTTGGTGACGGTGGAGAACTTCTTGCCCGTCTTCACGTCGGTCACGTGGACCGCGCACGACACGCAGGGGTCGTAGCTGTGAATGAGGCGCAAGGCGTTGATCGGCATCTCCAGGTCGCCTTCGGTCCCGTCGAAGACCGGGCAGCCATCCATGAGCGCCTGCTCGATGGGGCCATGCTCGCCGTTCTGGTTGATCGGGGCAAGGTTCCACGTGGTCGGAATGATGATCTGGTAACCGTCGATCTTGCCGCCGGAAACCTTCTCGGAATGGTACAGAGCGCCACGCGGGGCCTCCCAGAAGCCCGAACCGGCACCGGTGTCGGTGGTCGGCTTCTCGAAGTAGTCGGTCATGTTGGTGCTGGCGAAATCGGCAGCCTCCATGCCCTCCATCGCGGCGATGTCCTCGAGCGAACCGCCTTTGACGGTGGCGATGAGCTCGGCCGTCCAGTCCTTCATCAGCTGGGCGATGTAGAGCGTTTCCAGCTGGCGGATGGCGGTGCGGCCCAGCATCGAGACAGCGGCCTCGAGCGGCGTCTTGCCAACGGCCAGCGCGACCGGCGCAATGGCGCCCAGGAAGTTGTCGACCTGCTCGACCATCCACGCGTTCTTCTTCGCGTATTCGGGCTGCTGGCCACGGGCGTATGCGACGAGCACGCGCGAAAGCGACGTGCACTCGAGCGCCTTGCCGTCGTAAGCCGGCGCCTTGCACCAGGTGTAACGGTCGTTGACGTCGTATTCGGTGAACTTCGGGTTCGTGGTGAAGTCGGGCGCGGTGAACGTGCCTTCGCCCTCGTACCACGAACGGCCGACGTACTCGGTGATGAGCGACTCGTCGAGGTCGGAAACCTCGAGGCTGCCCTTGGTGGCCAGAACGCCAGCCGGCATGTAGCGATCGTTGTACGCGAGGCTGCCGCGCTCGAAGACGCCCCAAGCACCGAAGCGGCCGCAGCCGCCGCCCCACGTGAGGCCTTCGGGGTACGCAACCGCCAAGGCCAGCGTGTCGGGGATGAGCGTCTTTTCAACCCAGTCGTACACCTCGTTGACCATGGCCCACAGATCGTCGAGCTTCTGGGCCGTGGGCACGAATGCGGTGCCGCCGGGGATGATGGTCATGACGTGCGGCATCTTGCCGCCGAGCAGGCCGGCGATCTCGGACGAGCGAGCCTGGTACTTCAGGGCCTCGAGGTAATGCGAGGTGAGGATCAGGTCGAGCTCGGGAGTGAGATGGTACGCGCTGCCGCCGTCGACGTCTTTCGCCTCGAACCAGTTGCCCGAGAAGATGGACAGCTGGCCGTTGCTCGCGAACTTGTTCAGACGCGCAGAGACCTCGTACAGGTCGCTGCTCACGGAGAGGGGGGCCGGCAGCGGCACACCGAGCTCGGGCACCGCGCCACCCTGCGCGATGTCGTAAGCCAGCTTCACGTCGGCGTTGCCGGTAACCGCGTTGATCGGGTTCACGTAGTCGAGCGCCGCCAGATTGTAGAGCCACAGGATGTGGCTATGCAGGAACTGCGCGCCCTCGATGAGGTTGCGGATGATGCGCGCGCGGTTCGGGATCTTGATGCCGTAGGCCTTCTCGGCTGCGATCGTCGACGCATGGTTGTGCGAAACCGGGCACACGCCGCAGATGCGCTGAACGATCTGAGCGGCATCTTCGGGCTTGCGATGCTCAACGACCTTTTCCATACCACGGAAACTGCCGCCGGAAACCCATGCTTCCCTAACGGTCCCGTTCTCGACTTCCATCTCGACGCGCATGTGGCCTTCGATACGGGTAATCGGGTCGATAATCGAACGTGCCATGTCGGACTACCTCCCCTCTTCGATCTCGGCTGCGGCCTCGGCAGCCTCGGCAACCTCTTCGGTCGCCTGCTCGTATTGCTTGGCGATTTCCTGCTGGGCCTTCTGCAGCACGACGGGATCATTGTCTTCGTAGATCGAGTACTCGTACTGGCCGATGGACTTGTCAGGATTCTTGACATCCCAAGCACGGCGCTGCTCGAACGGAGCGCCGCCATCGGTGCGACCGCTCTTCTTCATGCCGAAGCCGTGGATGATCAGCGCCAGGGCGACGATGCCCGTGATGGCGCCGGCCACGACGGTGGGCTGGAAGAACCAGTCGCCGATGTGCAGGTCGCGATGACGCTCGTAGAACGGCGTGTTGACCTCGACCCAGTTGTCGCCTGGGTCGTTCGGGTTGGCCTCGCAGCAGCCCAGGCAAGGCGAGCCGGCCTGGATGCACCAGCTGCGGCGGTTGTTCCACATGGTGACACCGCAGTTCGACTTCGTCTGCGGGCCCTTGCAGCCGAGCGGATACAGGCAGTAGCCCAGTTCCTCTTCCTTGCTGCCGAACTCGTAGACGAACTCGCCGTTCTCGAAGTGGCCGCGACGCTCGCAGTTGTCGTGGATCGTCTGGCCGAAAATGCCCTGGGGCTTGCCCTCGCCGTCGAGGCCGAGCGTCTTGACGACGGCCGGGACATCGCCGGCGACGAGCGCTTCGGCGCCGCCCATCATGAGCACCTGGACGAGCACGGACATGAGCCACTCGGGATTGGCCGGGCAACCCGGAATGTTGACGACCGGAGTGCCGATGTTGTGCTTCTTCAGGATCGCCTGAACGCCCGTGGCCTGCGCCGGGTTCGGGTAGGCGGCCATCCAACCGCCGTTGACGGCGCACGAGCCGAGTGCTACGACAGCAGCTGCATGCTCGGCGGCGTGGCAGAGGATTTCCTCGCCGGTTTCCATGGCGACGCGCAGCGTGTTGCTGCCGAAGCCCTGGGTGATGCCGCCCTCGTACACGACGATGTACGGCGAGCCGGATTCGATCGTCTGCTTCTTTGCCAGCTCGACTGAGTAGCCGGCGCCTGCGCTGAGAACATCAGAGTAGTTCAGCGAAATGAGCTCGAGCACGATCTTTCCGACATCGGGCGTTTCGATTTGGGCGAACGATTCCGTGCAGCCTGTGCACGACGCCCCCTCGATCCACAGGACGGGGAACAGCCCGCCCTCCTTTGCGCCGATGACAGATTTCTCCAACGCGATAGCAACGCGCGGCGCAGCCGCCTGCGACAAACCGGCTGCAACCGCCAGCGCACCGCAGAACTTCAAGAAGTCGCGACGAGAAACGCCGCGCGCTTCAAGCATGCTGCCGAAGTCCACCGTCGAAGTCTCCTGTTCCATGCGCACCTCCTTCTCTCTTTCCATCCCCACATTTATGACATGCAGAAAAAGTTCCGCAATCTGAGCCATCTTACCATGTCAGACCGCAAATTCCGTTTCTTGGAGCGGTGTTATTTTGTACCTATTCAGTAATACTTTGGGAAGTTCCCTGATAGGGGGCGCATCGCGTCATTTCGCGCGCGAAAGACCTACCGCTGGCGGGCGGCAAACGGTCGTTTCAGGGCATGTCACCGGGAACGGAACCCACCATCAGAAGGGGCCAAAAGGGGATACTCCCCTTTTGGCCCCTGCACTGGAAGCCCACTTGGGCGGCTACAGGATGCCCAGGCCCTCGAGCATGACCTTCACGCCGATGAGAATGAGCACGATGCCGCCGACGATGGTGGCCGGTTTTTCCCAGCGGCTGCCGAACTGATGGCCCAAGGCGACACCGGCAAGCGACAAGACGAACGTCGTGACGCCGATGAGCGCAGCCGAAGGCGCGATGGCCACATCGAGGAACGCGAACGACACGCCCACGGCCAGCGCGTCGATGCTCGTGGCGATGGCGAGCATCAGCAAATCGCCCAGCTCCAGTTTGAACGGGCCGGCATCCTCCCCTTCGTCTTCGTGAAACGCGTCCCACAGCATCTTGCCGCCGACGAACGCGAGCAGGGCGAACGCGATCCAATGCGCGTACGTGGACACGAAATGGGCGAACTGGGCGCCGACGGCCCAGCCGATGACGGGCATGAGCGCCTGGAACCCGCCGAAGAACAGCGCGATGACGACCGCCTGGCCCATGTTCAGGCGTTGCATGCCAAGGCCCTTACAGACGGACACGGCAAACGCGTCCATCGACAAGCCGACGGCTATCAGGAACAGCTCGACAAAACCCACCTACGCGCCCTCTCTCGACGTAACTCGGGCTATGGTAGCAGCAATTCGCCCTGACGGCGGAAGAAACCCTCGGCCATCAGGTCGGAGAGAATGGATTCGTACAGTTCGACGTCGACCGCCTCGCGCCCGGCATCGCGCTCGTGGGCGTTTAGCTGGCT
Source organism: uncultured Coriobacteriaceae bacterium (assembly GCA_902788545.1). GTDB lineage: Bacteria > Actinomycetota > Coriobacteriia > Coriobacteriales > Eggerthellaceae > UBA9715. The sequence goes on along the minus strand of CADAKR010000011.1, from coordinate 10,431 downwards.
GCGGACTTCGCTCGACAAGGCCCCCTCGGGCGCGGCCAGCACGCACTTCAGGATGAAGCTGCGCTTTTCGCGTCGACTGCCCTCGAAGGCGGATTGGCGGGCGTAATGGCGCGAGCGGCGCGACGGGTTGGCCACGCGGCCTTTCAGGTCGGCGCCGTAATCGAGCAGGGCGTAGTACCAGGCGCGCACGCCCTCATCCGGGCACGCGTCGGCCACGTACGGCACAAGCTGCTTGTCGGAGACATCCTCGCTTTCGGGGAACAGCTCGTGCAGGAACACGCTGCGCACGTTCGTCTCCAGATACATCGCGGGGCGATCGAGGGCGAACGCCACGACGCCGGCGGCCGTCGCGGGGCCGATGCCGGGCAGTTTCACCAGCTCGTCGACGGTTTGAGGAAGGTGGCCTGCGCGCTCGGCCGAGCACTGCTCGCATGCGCGCTTCAGCGCCAGCGCGCGGCGGTTGTAGCCCAGGCCCTGCCAGGCATCGAGCACCGTTGCCGTGTCGGCCGCGGCCAGCGCGTCGACGGTCGGGAACAGGCCCATCCAGCGGTCCCAATAACGCATCACGCGCGCCACCTGCGTCTGCTGTAGCATGACCTCGGACACGAGCACGCCGTAGGGGTCGTCGATGTTGCGCCAGGGCAGGTCGCGGTACAGCGCCGCGCCGCGTTCGCCGACAAGCGCGACGAACTCGCCGCGGGAGCGGGCGCAAGCAGACCAATCGGGCGTGGCCGTCATGAAGCGCTAGTCCTCCGGGCCGCCGAGCAGGTCCTCGAGATGCTCGAGGTCGCTTCTGAACTCGTCGACGACCGCCTGCTCGAGCGCGCGGTACTGCTCGGAATCGAGCGGTTGGCACGCCGCCAGCTTGTCGAACAGGTTCTGGGGCGTGACGGGCACGTACGAGCGCTGCACGAGGCCGAGCTTGTATGCGTCTTCCACCGCCTCGCGCGCCGCCATGTACATGTCGTAGCGCGAAAGGCCCTCGGAGAAGCGCAGCAAATCGGCGCGGTCGATGTCGCGGATCGACGGATGCTGGGATGCGATGTCGGCCCACACGGAAGCGCGTTCCTTTTCGTTGGGCAGGCCGATGTCGATGATGGTGATGGGCTCGAGCAATTCATAGAAGAACGGATCGGGATCGGCCATCGTTGACGCGGTGACCAGCACGAACACGTTGGGATCCTCGACGGCGGAGCGAATGAGGTTCACGGCCTCGCGGGCGCCGCGCGAGATGTTCGCCATGAGGATGCCCGCGATGCCCTCGGGGCTTTCGGGCACTTCGGGCATGGCCCATGTGTCGAGGTTGTCGATGACGAGCACGCCCGGCCCCTCGAAGCGGTTGTGGGCGTGGTTCATGCGCGGGCGGTTGTTGCCCTGCGTCGACAAGCACAGCACCGGCGCGCCGCCAACGCCCTCTTCCATTTCCATCCGCAGCATGGGAAGCCCCAGCTCGCCGACGGTGGCCTCGGCGAAACGCGTCGCATCCTCGATGATCGGCGCGCGGAACAGCAGCGTGTCGATGGTGGGCATGCGGTCGAGCCCATGGCGGGCGTTCATCATGTTGACGAAGCTCTTGAAGCCCGGGTCGTTTTGCATCCCGATGCCCATGTCGCGCATGACGGTGATGGCCTCTTTGTAGCCCGCCAGGTTGCGGTACGTCAGCGCACTGGAATTCTGGTCGGGAAGGTCGGGCATCGACGGCATGTCCTCGGCGGGCGCGCTTGCGGCGGCGATGGATGACGCGGCCTTCGCGAGCGCCGCGGTGGTCACGTCGTCGACGATGGAACCTTCGGGCTTGGCCGCCTGGGCCGGGTTGGACTCGGGCTGGGCTGCGGCGGATGCGGGCGCGGGCTCGGTCGCTGGTTCGGGCTCGGTCGCCGGCTCGCTCGCGGCCTCGGCGGCTGCCTTCTGAGCACGCTCGAGTTCGGTGGCGCGTTCCTCATCGCGCGTGAACACGTACGCGCCCGACCCCTCGACCGTGCAGGCATGGTAGCTCTTGCCAACCGAGCTGGCTTTCCTGAACTCGTCGTAAGGGTTGAAATCGTTCACGTCGGCCACGCCCATGCCGATGTGCCCGGTCTCGGCCTTTTTCTGCGGCCGGGGATCGGGGCCCTGGCCGGCGCCTGCAGGCTCGGCGGCTTCGGGAGTGATGTCGGCAGCTTGGGTCTCGGCAACCGGCGTGGCGTCCTGCACAACCGTGGCCTCGATAGCGTTCGGCACCCCGAACATGTTCATGTTGGGAATGGCGGGGATGGAAACGCTTTCGACCTTCACTACATGCGCGTTGTCGCCGAGCAGGTCCTGCGATATGGACTGCGCCATGTCCTCGAGGTCCTCGCGCGAAAAGCCGTACTGCTCAAGCCGGTCGAGCGCGAGTTCCTGCAGCTGCATCGCGCATTCGGCGATTTCGGCGCCGGTCAGGTAGGGTTCGAGCTTCTCGAAGACGTATTCCGCCATCGAGCGCTCCTTCAGGTCGCACGCCAGGTGCCACGCCTCGCGCAGGGCCGTGACCTCGATGGTGGCGGGCACGTTGTTGTCGGCTGCCGCCAGCTCGTATGCCGCCAAGTACAGGTGCATGCCCAGCAGCAAATCGCCTGCCGCGCACGCCTCTGCCGCCTTGTTCAGGTAACCGGTGGGATTCTCGCAATCGTTTTGGTTGGGCATCCCGTTCGCGTAATCAGCCATGATCCCAACCTCCTTCTCGCATACTCTCTCTCATCGTTTTCTCGCCCCTATTATCTCATGGATTGGCCGTCGCAGCGGCCGCGTATAGCAACCGTTAACGCGAACGGAACAGAAATCCGATGTGCTGGATGGTTAGCGCTTGGGAACGTCGATTGACCAGTCCAGGATGGGCCAGCCGCGCCTCTTGGCGATCTTGGTCATGCCCGTGTTGGGGGTGACGGCGTAGGGGTGCTTGGCCGCGGATAGCAGGGGCTCGTCGGAGTGGTGGTCGCCGTAAGCGTAGGCCAGCTCCCACTTTCCCTCGCCGTAATGCCCGTCGCACCAATGCTTCAACGCAATGAGCTTCTCGGCGCCCTCGATGCAGCGCCCGTCGACCTCGCGCGTGTAGGTGCCGTCCGCGGCGACTTTCATGCGCGTCGAGATCTGGTGGTGGAACGGGTGGCTTTCCATGGCGCGCAGCACGATGGGCTCGAACGTGGCCGACACGATGACGACGCTGCAGCCCTCCTCGGCGCGCTGCTTCATGGCCTCGTCGGCCTTCGGGCGAAAACGCCGCGCGATCCACTCATCGTAGAAACGGGTGAGGTAGCGGTCGACTTCCGCTTTGGGCTTGCCCTCGAACGCGGTGAACACCTGGCCGCGCACCCAGCTTTCGCTCTGGGGAAGGTGCCACTTGTAGGCGATGCCCCACATCCCGATTTTCAACGAGGTGACGGGGGTGATCTTGTGCTCGAAAATAAGCCGGTTTACCAGCCATGACGGCGAAGAGCCCTCGATGGAAGTCCCATCGAAGTCGAACACCGCGACTTGCACTTTGTCTGTAGTCTCCTCCTGCATGATGGAGCTATTCTACCAGACCAGCAAACCAGCTTTCCTTGACCAAAAGGGGATACTCCCCAAATGGCTACTTGGATATCATTTGCCAGCGGGTTCCTATGTGCGTGACGGCACGTTCCGCAGCCTCGTTCCCGACGTACTAAGACTCATCCCCTTTGTCACGACGGCGGCTGACATACATCCTGCTACCCGCCACGAGCAGAACCAAGCCGCTCAGGCCCATTGCGACAAGCGCCGGCAACGCCGCCATCGGATCTCCGGTGCCGGGCGCTCTCGTCGTTGCGGCACCGCTCGGCTTGGCGTTGCCACCGTTATCCTTCTGCGCGGAGCCCGTTGCGGGGATGCTCTCGGTCTTGGTCGCTCCGCAATCCTTGCAGATGCGGGTGCGCACGCCGTCCTTAGTGGCCGTGGGCTCCGTAGTCACCTCGCCCTCGTCCCAAACGTGTTCCGCCTTCTCCACATGCGACGAGTCGCGCTCGCACACACGCTGGTGCTGCTCGCCATCGAGCTCCGTCCAAGCCCCCCACTTGTGGCCGAGCGGGGCGATAACGGTGTCTGCCAGGTCGATCTTCTCCTTGCCGTCTTTGTCCTTGTAGTATTGCCTCTGGCCCTCGGACGTATCGTAGTACCAGTACTCGATGTTGCCCGGCTCGGTGCAGGTGGCCGCTTTGGCCTCTTGGTGCGCAAGCGTTTTTTCCGCAGAGACGGCGTACAGCTTGATGGAGAAGTTGTCGATGGGGAACTGCTCGATATAGGTGTCCCCGGGAAGCGTAACTCCCGGGATGGGGGCCCCTACCACTTTTGGCAACGCGGCAATATGCTTGCTCCAGTCGACCCACTGCCCGTTCGAGTACAGGAAGCTCTCTCCCTCGTTCACGACCGCCTCGCCGTACGCGGTCACCTTCATATTCTTCCCGCGCAAAAACTCCACGGACTGTTTCGATAATGCTTGGTTTGCGGAAGCGCTATAGAGGCGCGTGCCGTTGTTGTCCAATGTGGATGCGGTCGAGACGACGGCGATCTTTTTCCCGGCCTTCACTTCGAGGGCCCAATCGAGGTCCAGGCGGTGGAAGCCGGCATACTCGAAGTTGCGCGAGGTGCGGTAGAGCAAGGTGCCGTCGGTGGGTTCTGTGGCGCCGTCCCTTAGCTCGTAGATGGCGAAGGTCACGCGTTGGTTCTCTTCCGACGTGCGCGTGGAGACGGCCTTGATCGAGAGGTCTTGCGATGTCTCGAAGACGTTCGCCGAGCTCGTGACGTCGGCTGTTGCCGGCGTGGTGTAGAAACCGCCTTGAGCGGCCATGTAGTCGTGCTGCAGGACCTCGAAGTCGTTGGCTTCGTCCAGCAAATCGGGCGAGAAGGTCATGGTCTCGGGCTGCGAGATGGTCTTGTCGTAGTAGGAGAGGTAGAAGTACCCGGTGGCTTTGCCGTTTTCAGGCACGCCATAGTTGCCGTTGCCGACCTCGTTGCCGAGGTCGTCGGTTGTCTTGTCGGTCTGGGAACCCCAGCTGTTCTTCACGATCCACGCACCGTTACCGCGAGGCGTGGTTTTATCGGTGGCCTCTTGATCAACAACAGGTTTCCCCTCAGCGTCAACAATAGGATTCCCCGCAGCGTCCTTCTTGTACACCTTATGCCAGAAATTGCTCGCCTCATAGCCGTCGTCGTAGCCGACGATGCACACGGCATGGGTGCCGTCAACTATCTCGAAGGTGTACTGGGCCCAATTATCGCGGTTGATGTAGCGCGAGTCACCCGACTCGCCGGGTGACGCCTTGTCTGCCTTATACGATATGGAGACGCCGTGGCCGTTCACCAGCTCCTGCTTCATGGCGGCGATGCTCTGAGGGTTGGGAGCCACATCGGTCCCAGTCGCGTTCATAGTCTGGTACTCGGGCAGCACGTTGCCGTCCCTCAACGTCATGAAGGGGGTAAGCGTGCGGTTGGAGTTGCCGCTGCCATCGGTTGCGGGGATCGTCCAGTCGTCAAGATCGAAATAGGCGGGATTTTTTTCACAGTACTCTTTTGCTTGAGCCATATAAGATTCGAGCACCTCGTCGTAGGTCTTGCCTTTCGTCTTCGCTTCCTTCTCCAGCTCCTCCTTAGCCTCGTTCACGGTCTTGCCCATTGAAGATGCAACCATGAGAAGCGTGGTGCCCTTCGGATCGCTTTCAAACGCCTGGGTGTTGAGGCGCGACTTCCCTTGCGCATCCACCCCGCGGTACGGGAACATTGCCTCCGCCTGCGGACCGACGCCCTGCGAAAACAGGGTGGTGATGTACACGGGCGAGCCGCCGGCGTCGAGCGCCGCATTGCGGTCGGTGCTCATCGTATACATGCCCTCTCCCGCCTGCACGGGGTCGTCGACCTCGGTGACGGGATTCAGCGCAAAGTATGCGAGATGGCGCTCGGAGAGATCGACGTCGTTGGTCTGCTTGTCGTATTTGGAGCCCGTTGCCGAGAGCATCGAGGTCTCGGCTGCGGCGATGCCGGCGAACGCCCAGCACGCCTGCCACGGGGACTGGCTCTTCACGGGCGTCACCAAGCCGTCGCTGCGCAGGTTATACTTGCTTGGCAGAGCCGATTGCGCCTCCAGCTTGCCCGATTGCGCATCCACGCCATCGTCGACCGCCCACTCGGGAATGCCGTCCATGGCCATCGTGCCAACAGCGAGCCCGTTTTGCGCGACGCGGGCGCTCGCGACCCCCGGAGCCACCGCGAGCGATAACGCCAACGCGACCGAGGTGACGACCGCAACCGGCTTTTTGTACTTCCAACGTTTCCCCATGAACATCTCCTACCACCTTTGACCTGAATCACATTGCACATTATAGCCCCTCAAATAAAGCCAAGAGGGTATCCCCTTTTGGCTCTTGTGGTTACGACAGGCCTACAGGCCTGCTGTTTCGGCTTCGAGGAGCGCCACTGCGTCGGCGCTGGAAAGGCATGCGATGGGAGCATGCTTGACTAGCTCGGCGTCGTTGCTCACCAGATAGTCGATGTTGGCGCTCAGGGCGGTGGCTATGATCAGGTTGTCTTCGAAATCTGCATGGGTGGAACGCAACACGAACGCTTGCAGGCTTTCCGAACGACCAGTGGGAAGCACGAGGGTATTCTCGACGAGCTGGCGAACGCACGACCACGCCACTTCGTCAGCGGCGCGCGCCATGCCCTCGCTCAAGCTGCCCGACGCCTTGCGCTCCATGCGCTTCAGCTGCATGGACACGAGGTAATAAGCATCCTTGAGCGTGAGCGCCGACACGTACACCGCGTGCTTGCCGGCGTAGTGCATGGCGATGAGCTTCGCGCAGTCGTCGCATCCGGGGGTGCGACCCATGAGGTAATCGACCACTACGTTCGTGTCCAGCATTACTCTACGCACGACGCTCAGCCTCTTCGATCAGCATTTCCTCATATGCGGTTTCGCGCAACTCCCCAAAAGACATCGACTCGAGGTCGGCGCGCAAACCCGCTTCCTGTGCAAGGCGCAATGCCATACCGGCAGCACAGCTTTCAGGCGAAGGCTCAGCGTCGCCCGACCACTTTTCGCCCGGCTTCGCATAGTCGGGAAGACGCTGGTGGTCGGCCAAGTACTGCCATGTCGCCCGTATGATTTGCACGGCAGAAACGCCATTTCTCTCGAGCACCGCATCGCCAGACGCCTTCAAATTCGCATCGATACGGACGTTCAGTTGCGCAGTAGCCATATACCACCTCTTCTCATTATGCTAGCATGCTAGCATATGCTGTGAACTGGAACAAGGTTGAATTTCAATCAAGAAGGAGTGCCCCCATCGAAGCAACGAGGAGCCAAATGGGGAGTATCCCCTTTTGGCTAGTCGGCGAACTGGGCGTTGTAGAGCTCGGCGTAGAAGCCGTCGTGGGCGACCAGCTCGTCGTGGGTGCCTTGCTCGACGATGTCGCCGTCGCGGATGACCAGGATGAGGTCGGCGTCGCGGATGGTCGAGAGGCGATGCGCGATGACGAACGACGTGCGACCGGCCATGAGGTCGTCCATCGCGGCCTGGATGCGCTCCTCGGTGCGGGTGTCGACCGAGCTCGTGGCCTCGTCGAGCACGAGCATGCGGCGGTTCGAAAGGAACGCGCGCGCAATGGTGAGCAACTGGCGCTGGCCGGCCGAGATGTTGGACGCGTCCTCGTTGATCTCGCAATCGTAGCCGCCGGGCAGCGTCTCGATGAAGTGGTGCGCGAAGGCGCGGCGGGCGGCCTGCTCGACTTCTGCATCGGTGGCCTCGGGATTGCCATAGCGAATGTTCTCGCGCACCGTGCCGTGGAACAGCCACGTGTCCTGCAGCACCATGCCGAACAGCTCGCGCACCTCGTCGCGTTCGATGTCGCGCACGTCCACGCCGCCGATGCGGATGGCGCCGTCCTGCACGTCGTAGAAGCGCATGAGCAGTTTCACGAGCGTGGTCTTGCCCGCGCCCGTCGGACCCACGAACGCAACGGTCTGGCCTTCCGCCACCCGCGCGCTGAAGTCCTTGATGACGGGCTTTTCGGGGTCGTAGCCGAAACGCACGTGCTCGAACTCGACGTCGCAGGACAGCGTTGAGGTGTCGACCTGCGACGACTCGGCCGGCTCCTCGTCGGCCTCGAGGAACTCGAAGACGCGCTCGGCGGCGGCGGCGGTCTGCTGCAGCACGTTGCTGACCTGGGCAAGTTGCGTGATGGGCTGGGTGAAGTTCTTCACGTACTGGATGAAGGCCTGGATGTCGCCGACCGTGATGACGCCCTGCACCGCGAAGACGCTGCCCATGATGGCCACGACCACGTAGCCCAGGTTGCCGATGACGTCCATGACCGGCCGCATGAGGCCGCTGAGGAACTGCGATTTCCACGCGCTCTCGTACAGCTTCTCGTTCGTGGCGTTGAACTCGTCGACGGCCGCTTGCTCGCGACCGTACGCCTTCACGATGGCATGGCCCGAGAACGTCTCCTCGATCTGGCCGTCGATGGCGCCGAGGTTGGCCTGCTGCGCGTAGAAGTGCTTTTGCGAATGCCCCACGATGATGCGGATGAACACGATGGAAGCCGGCACGATCAGCAGCGTGACCAGCGTCATGGGGATGTTGATGGAAAGCATCACCGCCACGACGCCCACCAGCGTGACAACCGCGCGCAGCAGCTCGGAGATGCCCTGGTTCAGGCTTTGCCCCAGCGTGTCAACGTCGTTGGTGATGCGCGAGAGCGTGTCGCCCGTGCTCGTGCGCTCGAAATAGCCCACGGGCAGCCGGTCGATCTTCTCGGAGATCTCGCGGCGGAACTCGTAGCAGGTCTTCTGCGACACGTACGTCAGGATCCAGCCTTGCACGAACTGGCAAAGGGCGCTGGCCAGGTAGATGGCAAGCGTCGTGGCGAGGATGGTCCAGATGAGGTCGAAGTTGATGCCGCCTGTTCCCTCCACCTTCGCGACGATGCCGCTGAACAGCTCGGTCGTGGCGGTGGAAAGCACCTTCGGGCCGATGACGTTGAACACCGTGGAGCCGATAGCGAAGACGAGCGCCGCCGCCATGGCGAACTTGAACCTGCCCATGAACCGTATGAGCTTGCCGACCGTCCCCTTGAAATCGCGCGGCTTCTCGGTGGCGATCATGCGGCCCGCCGGCCCGCCTGGCCGGTAACCGCGCTTCTTGCGCTGCGCCGCCTGCTGCAACTCGCGCTCTTGCGCCTCGTCATGTTCGCTCATGCGCGCTCACCCCCTTCCGGCTGGAATGCGGAAGCGGGGTTTGGCGCCGGCGTCGCATTCGCCCCGAGTTCCTCGGGGGAAAGCTGGGAGTAGGCGATTTCGCGGTACTGGTCGCAGGTTGCGAGCAGCTCGGCGTGCGTGCCCTCGCCGACGACGCGGCCCTCGTCGAGCACGATGATCTTGTCGGCGCGCATGACGGTGGCGATGCGCTGCGCCACGATGACCTGCGTCTTGCCGGGAAGGCGCTCGGCTAGCGCGCGGCGAAGGGCGGCGTCGGTCTTGTAGTCGAGCGCCGAGAAACTGTCGTCGAACAGCAGCGCGCGGGCGTTCACGGCGATGGCGCGTGCAATGGCGAGCCGCTGGCGTTGGCCGCCCGAAACATTCGTGCCGCCTTGCGTGACCTCGGCCTGCAATCCCTCCTCGTTCGATTCGACGAATTCGGTGGCCTGCGCGATGTCGATGGCCTCCAGGATGCGCGCCTCGTCCATTTCGTCTTCGCCGTAGCCCACGTTCGACTCGATGGTTCCCGTGAACAGGAACGCGCGCTGCGGCACGTACCCGAACTGGGTGCGCAGCTCGCGCAGGGGCATGTCGCGCACGTCCACGCCGTCGACGCGGACGGCGCCCTCGCTCACGTCGTAGAAGCGCTCGACGAGCTTGAGGATGGTCGATTTGCCCGAGCCGGTCGAGCCGATGATGGCGCAGGTTGCGCCCGGCTCGGCCTTGAACGTGACGTCGCGCAGCACGTATTCGCTGCCGTCTTCGTAGCGGAAGCTGACGTGGTCGAACTCGATTTTCGCACCGCCTTGCCTGGCTGGCGGTTCCACCCCGGGCGCCTGCTGCGCCGAAGCCGGGTCCTTAATCGAGACCTCGGCTTCCAAGACCTCGTCGATGCGGGCGGCCGAAACGTCGGCACGCGGGGCGATGATGGCCAACATCGACAGCATGAGGAAGCCCATGATGATGACCATGGAATACGTGATGAACGCGATGAGGTCGCCCGTTTGAATGGTGCCCGCATCGATTTGACCGGCGCCGATCCACACGATGGCGACCGACACCAAGTTCATGATCATCATCATCGAGGGCATCAAAAGCGTCATGGCGCGGTTGGTGAACAGCTGCGTGCGCATGAGGTCGGTGCTCGCCTCGTCGAAACGCTCTTCCTCGTGTTGCTGCTGGCCGAAAGCGCGCACGACCTGCAC
>CADAKR010000010.1 GCA_902788545.1 uncultured Coriobacteriaceae bacterium | reverse complement strand
CCGATAGTCGGCATCATCATGGGCTCGACTTCGGACATGCCGACGATGGAAGCTTGCATGGCGCAGCTCGACGAGTTCGGCATTCCCTACGAGGTGAAGGTGGCCAGCGCCCATCGCAAGCCGGCCGAGGTACACGAGTGGGCCACGAGCGCGCACGGGCGCGGCATCCGCGTCATCATCGCGGCGGCGGGCAAGGCAGCGCATCTGGGCGGCGTCGTTGCCGCATACACGCCGTGCCCGGTCATCTGCGTTCCCATGAAAACGAGCGATTTGGGCGGCTTGGACAGCCTGCTTTCCATGGTGCAGATGCCCAGTGGCGTGCCCGTGGCCTGCGTGGCCATCAACGGCGCGAAGAACGCCGCCATCCTGGCCGTGCAGATGCTCGGCACCGGCGATGAGGCCGCGCGCCAGCAGATCATCGACTTCAAGAAGGCAATGGCCGAATAGGCAGTCGCCGAAGCCGAGCGTCCGGCTAGAAACTGGCAGTTCGACAAACTGTTGAGAGAGGGAACATGACGAAGAAACTGTTGATGGGCAACGAGGCGATGGCCCATGCGGCGCTCGAGGCGGGCGTGCGCGTGGTGGCCGGGTATCCCGGCACGCCATCGTCCGAGATCGTCGAGACCGTTGCGAAACTGCACGCAGCCGGCACGGCCCACGACGTGCACGTGGAGTGGTCGACGAACGAGAAGGCCGCGCTCGAGTTGTTGTACGGCGCCTCGCTCGCCGGTGCGCGCGGTTTGTTCACGTGCAAGCAGATGGGTTTGAACGTGGCCAGCGACGCGCTCATGTCGCTCAATTACGTCAGCGTGCGAGGCGGCCTCGTGCTCATCGTGGCCGACGACCCCGGCCCCATCTCGTCGCAAACCGAGCAGGACACGCGTCGTTTCGCGTCGTTCGCGAAGGTGCCGGTGCTCGACCCGGCCACGCCTGAGCAGGCGTTTGCCATGGTGAAGGTCGCGTTCGATCTGTCCGAGCGATTCCACACGCCCGTCATCGTGCGTCCGACCACGCGCGTCGACCATGCATCGGCTTTCTTCGACGTTCAGGAAGAAACGCATGCGCGCCCCGTTCCCGAGGAAGGATTCGAGCGCAACGTCTCGAAATGGGTCATCTTCCCGCGCCGCGCCTACGAAGCGCATGGCGAGATCAACGAGCGCCTGCCGCAGATCGCGCAGGCATTCGCCACCGAGGAGCAGTTCACGGCTTTCAACCGCATGGAGCGCGAGGCGGGGTGGGGCGCCGCATCCGATGTGCAACCCACGTTCGGCATCGTGGCCGGCGGCATCAGCGCGGCGTATGCGCGTGAGGCCCTGCGCATGGTGCAAGCGCGCGCACAGGCGGCGGGCCTTGATGTGCCCCCGTACCGGTTCATGCAGATCGGCACGCCGTATCCCTTCCCCGAGGCGACGTTCGCCGCGTTCGCGGAGGGGCTGGGCGATGTGCTCGTCATCGAAGAACTCGACCATGTGCTGGAAGATTCCCTGACCATATGGGTCGGACGCACCCACGCATCGCTGAACGTTCATGGCAAGCTGACCGGCGAGGCACGCGACCGCGGCGAAAACGACGTCGACGACATCGCCGCCCGGCTCGAGCGTTTCCTCGGCCTTTCCGGCCGCTTGCGCTTGCGCCGCCGCGAGCTCGAAGCGCAAGGCTATGCGGCCTCGCCTTCCGAGGCGGCCATCGAGGACTTGCCCGTGCGGCCGCCGGTGCTCTGCCCGGGCTGCCCGCATCGCGGTGCGTTCTACGCCGTGAAGCAGGCGCTGCAAGGCACGTCGGCTGTCATGTGCGGCGATATCGGCTGCTACACGCTCGGCAACGCGAAGCCGCTCGACGCCATCGACACCTGCCTGTGCATGGGCGCGGGCATCACGATGGCCCAGGGCCTGGCCGTGGCCGATCCCGGCAGCGCCGCCATCGCCTACGTGGGCGACTCGACGTTCTTCGCTAGCGGCATGACCGGCCTGGCCAACGCCGCGTACAACAACCACGACATCACGGTGATGGTGCTCGACAACGCCACGACCGCCATGACCGGCACCCAGCCGCATCCCGGCACCGGCGTTACGCTGATGGGCCAGCGCAACGAGCCGCTTTCCATCGAGGCCGTGCTTGCCGCCAACGGCTTCAAGCGCGTGTACCACGCCGACCCGCTCGACAAGGACGCGTCCATCGTCGCCGTGAAAGCAGCCGTGGAATACGAAGGTCCGTCGGCGGTCATTTTCGAATCGCCGTGCACGCAGGTGTCCAAGCCCAACGCGCCTGTTCTCGTGAACCCCGACGTGTGCACGGGCTGCAAGAAATGCATCACCGAAATCGGCTGTCCGGCCATCGGCTTCGACGTGAACGCCGAGGGCATGCGCAGCGGCAATCGGGGCCAGTCGTACGTCGACCCGGCGCAATGCGTCGGTTGCGGTCTGTGCCTGCAGGTGTGCCCGTTCAAAGCCATCACCACGCTGTCGGCTGGCGACACCGTCGCCTTCCCGGCCGTAGAGCCCGAGCAAGGCGAAGCGCAGAAGATTTCTACCGCGTCCGATCCGCACGAGACGCCGGAGGAAGGAGGCCAGGATGCTTAACGTCATGTTGACAGGCGTGGGTGGTCAGGGCACCGTCCTTGCGGCAAAGGTCCTGGCGCAAGCCGCGCAGGAAAAAGGCTGGCAGGTTCGCACGGCCGAGACTATCGGCATGGCGCAGCGCGGCGGTTCGGTTGTCTCGCATGTGCGCATGGGCAACGATGGGGAAGAGGTGCACGCGCCGCTCATCGCGAAGGAGTCGGCCGATGTGATCGTGGCTTTCGAGCCGGCCGAAGGCGCGCGCATGCTGCCGTACCTGGCGCGCGAGGGCGTGCTGGTGACGGCGACGACCGCCATCCAGCCGGTCACCGCTGCGCTCAGCGCCGACCCGTATCGCGGTGCCCGCGTCATCGAGCAACTTGCGCACGCATTCGAGAGTTACCCCGACCGCCTCGTGATCGTTCCCGATGCCGCGCTGGTCAAGCGCGCCGGAAGCCGCAAGGTTTTAAACACCGTCCTGCTTGCGAGCACCATCGCCACAGGGTGTCTGCCCCTGACCATAGATGACCTGCGCGCCGCCGTGGCAACATGCGTGAAGCCGCAGTTCGTCGACCTGAACCTAAAAGCCATCGACGAAGCTGTGCTGTAAGAAGGCTTTGCACTTGGCAAAGGCACACAAGTCGGAATTTGCGCCATTTTCGTCTCAAAATGGCTCAAATCTCGACTTGTGTGCCCGAAAAGCGGGCCCACAAGCGCGATGCGGTCAAGTTTCCCCAGGTCGCGGATTTCGCAGGCGGGGCGAGAAGGCACACAAGTCGGAATCTGAACCATCTTGGTGCTGGTTATGGCTCAAATCTCAACTTGTGTGCCCGTTCGTGGCGTAGGAGCGATGCGCGTCCGCTATTCCTTCTTGACTGCGGAGATGCCGGCGATCTCGTCGGCGGCGGCACCCTCGATGCCGCGGCCGCCGGTTTGCGCGGAAATCTCCTGGCCAGCCGTGGCTGCCTCGAATGCGCGGTCGCCGGCGCCCTTGGCCGTCGGCGGGTCGATCTCGAACACCTCGCATGGCGTGAACAGGCTGACAAGAGGTACGATGATGATCGAGAGCACCATGGCCGTCGCGCCGATGTTGAGCGGGTTGCCCAGCGCGTTGCCCGAGATCATGTTGCCCGTGGTCAGGCACACACCCACGATGAAGCTGCACCACACGGCCGCCTTCGAGACCTTCTTCTTGTACAGGCCCCAGAGGAACGGACCAAGGAACGAGCCGGCCAGCGCGCCCCAGGAAATGGCCATGAGCTGCGCGATGAACGGCAGCGAGCCCTGCACCTGGATAATGCCGATGAACGCCGACAACGCGATGAACACGACGAGCAGCACGCGCATCCAGGCGATTTGCTTCTTCTCGCTCATGTCCTTCACGATGTTGCCCTTGATCAAGTCGAGCGTCAGCGTCGAAGACGAGGTCAGCACGAGGGAGGACAACGTGGACATAGAAGCGGACAGCACCATGACGACCAGCACGCCCAGCAGGATGTCGGGGATGTTCGACACGAGCGCGGGCATGATGGAGTCGTAGATGATGCCGCCCGATGCGTTGTACTCGATGTAGGTGGCTGCGGCGCTCGTCGTGGTAAGGCGCCCGAAGCCGCCGAGGAAGTACGATCCGCCGGCGATGATGAACGCGAAGATCGTGGAGATGATGGCGCCCTGCTTGATGGCCGGGCCGCTCTTGATGGCGTAGAACTTCTGCACCATCTGCGGAAGGCCCCACGTGCCAAGCGAGGTCAGAACCACGACGCCGATCAGGTTCGCCAAGTCGGGCCCGAAGAAGCTTGTGAACACGCCTTGGAATTCGGGTTGTGTTGTGTCGGGTATCTGCGACAGCGTGATGACGGCGTCGCTGAATCCGCCGTAGCCGTTGAGCACCGCGATGATAACCGCGATGATGCCGACGATCATGACGCAGCCTTGGATGAAGTCGTTCATCGCCGTGGCCATGTAACCGCCCAACACGACGTAGATCGCCGTGATGACCGCCATGAACACGATGCAGTACTCGTAGGGGATGTTGATGCCGAACGCGATGACGATCAGGCGCGACAGGCCGTTGTACACGGATGCGGTGTAGGGGATGAGGAAGATGAAGATGATGGCCGCCGCCGCGATGCGCAGCGCCTTCGACTTATAGCGCTTGCCGAAGAACTCGGGCATGGTCGTGGCCTGCAGGCGGTGCGTCATCTCGCGGGCGCGGGGGCCGAGCACCCACCAGGCCAGAAGCGAGCCCAGGATGGCGTTGCCGATGCCGGCCCAGGTGGCGGACAGGCCGTACTTCCAGCCGAACTGACCGGCGTAGCCGACGAAGATGACGGCGCTGAAGTAACTGGTGCCGTAGGCGAATGCCGAAAGCCACGGGCCGACGTTGCGACCGCCCAGCACGAAGCCGTCGACGCTTGTAGACGAGCGACGTGCGTAAATACCGACGCCAATGGCAATGGCGACGAAGATGATGAGCACGACTATTTTCCAAACCATGATGCTTTCCTATCAATCAAATCATGTGCCGGCCACGCCAGCACGCATGCCAAACGGGAGCGCCGGCCCGAAAGCGGCGCAAGGTGAGGTTGCACACGTATTTCCCGCAGGCACTAAAAAAGCACCCGGCGAAAAACCCGTGTGCTAGCAGTATCGGAAGTAATAGATTGCGGTGTACGCGTCATTGCGACGGGACATGGGATTTTGCGCCAGCAGCCCAGCTGCGGCGTTCATACACTGCATGGCGAAGACCTCGCTCATGAGCGCGCGTTCGTGCGCTCCCGTGCATCCGATATGTCCCTGCGTAAATTGCATGTGCGACACTTTATCACAATAGAGCGAATTGGCAAGAAAAAGTCATCGTTTGTTTCGGGAAGTGGCTGGACCGGACGTTTGGCTTCGAGCGGGTGTCCGACCCTCGGGCGAACCGGACACCGGCTCGAAGCCAAACGTCCGGTTCGCCCGCAGCATTCAGGGTCTTGCCCTACAACTCATCCAGGTAGTTCTTTATACTACGGGTATGGATGTTTACGACTTTGACGGCACGCTGTACCAGGGCGATTCAACCCGGGATTTCCTGCTGTGGTGCGCGCGGCGTTACCCGCGTGTGCTCGGCACGCTTCCGAAAACGGGCGTGGCGGCCATACGTTGCTACAAGCTGCATGCCATCGAGAAAACCGTGTTCAAAAGCGTGTTGTATCGCTTCTTGGCGCTCGTTCCCTATATCGAGGCGGAAGTGGAGCGCTTCTGGCAAGCGCATGAGGACCGCATAACCGGCCCCTGCCAGCCGAAGCCCGGCGACCTCGTCATTTCCGCAGGCCCTGAATTCCTGATGCGCGGCATGTGCGAAAAGCGCGGGCTTTCGCTCATCGCATCGCAGGTCGATCCGCATACCGGTCGCGTCCTGGGGCCGAACTGCTCGAACGCCGAGAAGGTCGTGCGGTTCCGCCAGGCGTATCCCGAAGCCGAAATCGACAACTTCTATTCCGACTCCCGCAACGACGACCCCCTTGCCGCGCTGGCGAAGCGGGCTTTCTTCGTCGATCTGAACGCGGGCACCCTTAAGCCCTGGCCAGCATAAGCACCCCATAAGAACAGCCACTGAAAGGGTTCTGATTCAGCGCCGCGCTCAAAGTGCTACAATTCTGCCCATTGTTTCGGGAAGGAAGACGACCATGGACATGCAACCAGCACAGCTAGAAGCCATCACCAAGCAGCTCACCACGCTGAAAAAACACAGCCCGTTCTACGCGAAGAAGTTCGAGGGCATCGATCTTGGCGACGTGAAAACGCAGGCCGATTTCGAAAAGCTCCCCTTCACGGACAAGGGCGATCTGCGTGAGGCGTATCCGCTTGGATTGGCCGCCGTGCCGCAGGACAAGATCGTGCGCATCCACAGCTCGTCGGGCACGACGGGCACGCCGGTCATCATTCCCTACACCCAGAAAGACGTCGAGGACTGGGCCATCCAGTTCGCGCGCTGCTACGAATACGCGGGCATCACGCCGCAGGATCGCATCCAGATCACGCCCGGCTACGGCCTGTGGACGGCCGGCATCGGCTTCCAGGCTGGCTGCGAGCGTCTGGGCGCGATGGCCATTCCCATGGGCCCGGGCAACACCGAAAAGCAGCTGCAGTTCATGATCGACATGGAATCCACCGTCCTCACCGCCACTGCCAGCTATGCGCTGCTGCTGGCCGAGGAAATCGAGAAGCGCGGCATCAAGGACCAGATCAAGCTGAAGAAGCTGGTCACGGGCTCCGAGCGTTCGGGCGAGAAGATCCGCCAGCGCATCATCGACGGGCTGGGCGTCGAGTTCTACGACATCTACGGCCTCACCGAGGTGTACGGCCCCGGTATCGGCATCAACTGCCAGTACGGTCACGGCATGCAGGCGCCTGGGGCGAAATCGTGCTGACCACGCTGCAGAAGGAAGGCGCGCCGCTCATCCGCTTCCGCACGCACGACCTGTCGCGCATCATCCCCGGCTCGTGCGAATGCGGCCACGATGAGCATCCGCGCCTCGACACGCTGACGGGCCGTTCCGACGACATGATGAAGATCCACGGCGTCAACGTGTTCCCGGCGCAGATTGAGGAAATCCTGCAGGAATTCCCGGAGCTGTCGAGCGAATACCAAATCCGCATCTCGCATCTGGACGGCCGCGACACCATGCGCGTCTACATCGAGGCCCCGGGCTCGTTGGATTGGGCGCAGACCGCCGCCGCCGTCGCCGCACGCGCGAAGAGCAAGATCGGCTTCACGCCGCTCGTGAAGATCGTCGAGCTGGGCTTCCTGCCGCGTTCCGAAAAGAAGACTCGCCGCGTCTACGACGAGCGCTACTAAGCACGCAACGCAAACCGGACGTTTTGCTCGAAGCCAAACGTCCGGTTTTCGGCTTTCAGCCAAGTAAAAGGCGGTTCCCGTTGCTTTCGGGAACCGCCTCTCTGTTTGCGTGGAATGCAGTCGGTCGAGTCGATTACTCGGCGGCAGCTTCAAATGCCTTGCGGTCTTCGATCGACTTCTTGCCAACGGTGTTGCGCAGGACAAGCAGTACCGCGATGGTCAGCACGAGGCCGATGCCCAGGCAGACTATGGCGTTCTGAACAAAACCGGCGATGATGAAACACACGAATGCAACGGCGGCCACGGTCAGCGCGTAAGGCGCCTGCGTGGACACGTGCTCGATGTGGTTCACGTTCGCGCCAGCTGACGCCATGATGGTGGTGTCTGAGATGGGCGAGATGTGGTCGCCGCACACCGCACCGGCCAGGCAGGCCGAGATGCCGATGGTCAGCAGCGTGCTGGTGGGGTCGAACACGGCCACGACGATGGGGATCAGGATGCCGAACGTGCCCCAGCTCGTGCCCGTCGAGAACGCCAGGAACAGCGCCACCAGGAAGATGATGGCGGGCAGCATGGAGTACAGGCCCTCGGCGGAACCGGCCAGCGCGTCGTGCACGAACACGTCGGCGCCAAGCGCGGAGGTCGCCAGCTTCAGCGTCAGGGCGAAGGTGAGGATGAGCATGGCCGGGACCATGGCCTTGAAGCCCTCGACGAAGCAGTTCGTGGCTTCCTTGAAGTTCACGACGCGGCGAATGAGCAGGTAGATGAACGAGAGCACGACGGCGATAAGCGAGCCCCAAGGCAGGCCGACAGACGCATCGGTGTCGCCGAATGCGACCATGACGTCGCCGAAGCCGTCAGCCTCGGGATTCCAGAAACCGCCCACGTACAGCATGCCGATGACGCAGCACACGATCAGCACGATGATGGGAAGCAGCAGGTCGATGAGCGAGGCCTTGCTCTTCTCGACGGCCTCCTCGTTGCCGAGCGATCCTGTCTCGCCGTCGCGGTAGGCGGCCAGCTCGGCCTTCGCCATGGGGCCGTAATCGAAGCCCATGATGCAGATGCCGATGATGAACACGATGGTCAGCAGCGAGTAGAAGTTGTACGGGATGGCCTGGATGAACAGCTGGATGCCCGTCACGCCCGTGTTGAGGTCGCTTGCCGTGGCGGACACGGCGGCGGCCCACGACGAGATGGGGGCGATCATGCAGATGGGCGCGGCGGTTGCGTCGATGATGTAGGACAGCTTCGCGCGCGAGATTTTCTCGGCGTCGGTGACAGGGCGCATGACGGCGCCGACTGTGAGGCAGTTGAAGTAGTCATCGATGAAGATGAGGACGCCCAGGACGAATGTGGCCAGCGTGGCGCCGACGCGCGACTTGATGTGCGTGGCAGCCCAGCGGCCGAATGCGGCCGAGCCGCCGGCGACGTTCACAAGCGCCACCATGATGCCGAGCATCACCAGGAATATGAAGATGCCCGCGTTCCAGGGGTCGCTAATGGCGGAAATGAAGCCGACATGCGCGGCATCTTCCCCCTCCCCAATCTCCCCTAAGATCGTGTAGTTGATGACGTTGGCGATATCGCCCGACTGAAGCGCCAGCAGAATAGCGCCCACCAAGATGCCGACGAACAGCGAGCTGAACGTCTCCTTGGTGATGAGCGCCAACACGATGGCGACAATGGGCGGGACGAGCGCCCAGAACGTGCCGATGAATTCCACGTCTCCTCCTTCGGTCTACAGCGCGCCCATTATAGCTGACTTAGATTAGGCCAATTCGCTTGAAAGGCATTGAATCGGGTCAAAGGACTTGAAACTAAGTAAGCCGATCGCGGAAGGGGAGCATTATGAAACTGAAAGCATCCGTCGATTACGGTGTGCGCGCCATCATGTACCTGGCGGTCAAGGGAACGACGTGCTCGTCTCGCGAGATTTCCGAAGAGATGTCGGTTCCGCGCGATTATCTCATCCAGCTGGCGTTGCGCCTTCGCAATGCGGGCCTCATCAAGGCTCGCCCGGGCAAGAACGGCGGTTACGTTCTGGCCAAGGATCCCTCCGAGATCACCATTGCCAACATCCTCGACGCGTTCGACAACGATTTGAAGCATGTCCGCCAACCCATGAAGAAGGGCCGCAAGGTCAGCGATTCGGCGGCGGCAGTGCGCGCCATGCACGGCATGCTGGCCGACAGCCTCGATCAGTACATGAACTCGATCACCGTGCAAGACTTGCTCAAGGCTCTCGATGACGACGAGCCGGTCGAGGAGGTCATGGCCGATGCCTTCGAAGCCGAAGCCGCCCGTTTGCGCGCCAAGGCGAAGTAGCTTTCCCGCCAGATATTCAGTCGAAAACCGGACGCTTGCTCTGAGGCAAGCGTCCGGTTTTTAACGCTCGTTGATGGGCTTGTATTCGCGTGTGCCGGCGAACGTGGCCTTGTAGGCGGGGCGGATGATGCGCTTGCCCGCGACGATTTCCTCGAAGCGATGCGCAGCCCAGCCTGCCATGCGCGCACAGGCGAACAGCGGGGTGAACAGGTCCTCAGGAATGCCTAGGATCGTGTACACCAGGCCCGAGTACATGTCCACGTTCGCGCACACGTCCTTCTTCGTGCCCTTCACGTCGCGCAGCACCTGCGGAGAGAGGCGCTCGATGCTCTCGAGCAGGCGGAACTCGCGCTCGAATTCCGAGCCCTCGGCCAACTGGCGGGCGAACTGCTTGCAGATGACGGCGCGCGGGTCCGATTTCGTGTACACGGCGTGGCCCATGCCGTAGATGAGGCCCGTGTGGTCGAAGGCCTGCTTGTTAACGATGCGGGTCAGGTATTCGGCCACCTCGTCATCGTTGTCCCAGTCGTCGATTTCGCACTTGGCCTCGGCCTGCATGGCGCGGATCTTGTGGTTGGCGCCGCCGTGACGGCTGCCCTTCAGCGATCCGATGGCGGCCGAGTACGTCGCGTACGGGTCGGTGTCGGACGATGTCAGCACGCGCGTGGTAAACGTGGAGTTGTTGCCGCCGCCGTGCTCGGCGTGGATGCACAGCATGATGTCGAGCATGCGCGCCTCTTCGGGCGTGAACTGGCGGTCGAGGCGCAGCATCGAAAGGATCGTCTCGGCAGTCGACTGGCCGGGAATGAACGGGTGCATGATCATGGACCCGTTGTTGAAGCGCGATTCCTTCGCGTAGTACGAGAACACCATGATGCGCGGCAAACGCGAGATCAGCGAGATGGCCGTGCGGATCTCGTGGTCGGCTTCGCGGCTTTCGGCCTCGGGATCGTGCGCGTACAGCGAGATAATCGTGCGCGCCAGCGTGTTCATGATGTTGTCGGGCGTATCGCGCAGGATCATGGACGCCGTGAAGCCTTCGGGCAAATCGCGCTGCTCGTCGATGAGCTCGATGAAGCTCGTAAGCTGGTCTTGCGTGGGCAGCTCGCCCATGAGCAGCAGGTACGCGATTTCCTCGTAGCGGAAACGGCGCTCGTCTTCCGGCGTGCCCAAGAGGTCGTACAGCTCGTAGCCGCGCAGCTGCAACGAGCCCTCGTCCGGCACTTTCAGGCCGTCGGAAATCAGGTAGCCGTGCACGTTCGAGATGTTCGTAACGCCTGCCAGCACGCCCGTGCCGTCCTGGTTGCGCAGGCCGCGCTTCACGTCGAAACGCTTGTAGAAATCCTGGTCGACCGCGTTGACCGTTGCGAATCGGTCGTACAGATCGAAGTGCTTCTCGGCCATGTTCCGTCCTCTCATATGAAAAAAGCCGTTCGACGAACGGCTTTAGGTTGCATGGCGCGCCCTGTAGGATTCGAACCTACGACGCCCTGATTCGTAGTCAGGTCCTCTATCCAGCTGAGGTAAGGGCGCGTTCAAACAGCTTGCCTATTGAAACACTCCGCCCCGCGCATGTCAACGCCTTTTGGCGTTGCGCTCACGGAATGTCCATCCAGCTTGGACGTTTGGCTTCGAGCCGGACGTCCGGCTCGAAGCCAAACGTCCGGTTTTGGGGCGGCTAGTTCAGTTTCTGCAGATCGCAGTAATCGAAGTATTCGCGGAAGACGATGTCGAGCAGGGCGCGGATGGAGGCAGCGTCGCCGCCGCCGACGGGCTCGCCGTCGATTTCGCTGGCGATGCTGCACAGGTGCGACGATGACGTGACGATGACCTCGTCGGCATCGAACAGCTCGTCAAGCGTGAACGGGCGCTCGATGACGGGGATGGCAGCGCGGTACGCAGCCTTGATGAGGTGCGTTTTCGCAATGCCGCGCAAAATGAACTCGTCGTTGGGGTGCGAATACAGCGTGCCGTCCTTCAGGATGAGCACGTTGGAGTGCGCGCATTCGGTGACGATGCCATTGCGGTGCAGCACGGCTTCGTCGGCGCCGGCGGCATGAGCGGCCTGCGCGGCCATGACGGAGGGCAGCAGGTTCAACGTCTTCACGTTGCAGTGCTCGAAACGCGTGTCGGGACGCGTGATGAGCTTCAGCTTCTGCTGCGGGTCGGCCATGTCTTCCTGGGTCACGAACGCCCAGATGATGCCAGGTGCTTCTGGGTCGAACACGTGCATGCGCTCGCCGCTGTTGCCGCGCGTGACCTGCCAGTACACGAACTGCGACGCGCCGTCGACCTGCGCGAGCAAATCCGTGAGCAGTTCTGCCAGTTCGTCGCGGTCCATCGGGATGTTGATCTGGAAGGAGGCTGCAGACGAATAGAAGCGGTCGAGGTGCTCCTCAAGCAGGAACACCTTGCCGTTGGCGCCCATGGTTGCGTCGTACACGCCGTCGCCGAAGTAGTGCGAACGGTCGTTGAACGGCACCGTCAACTCTTCCGGCGCTCCAGTCTGCCCGTTGTAATATGCAATGCTTTTCATGGCTCTCCTACCAGGTGTTCAGGTGAATGGTAATGGCGGAGGCGGTAGGATTTCATTTCGCTTCGCGAAATAACGTCTCCGCGCTAAAGCGCTCCGACCGAAAGCCTAAAAACAGCCCACTGGGCTGTTTTCTTAACGGCTTTCCACCTCATCGGTTCAAATCCTACCGTTAACCAGCGCCACTCCCCTTATTGCAACATCCCTGCATCGGATGTCTTTTTCAAATGGCGGAGGCGGTAGGATTTGAACCCACGGAACCTTGCGGCTCTCTTGTTTTCAAGACAAGTGCCTTCAACCACTCGGCCACGCCTCCGCGCGAGGTAACAGTATAGATGATTCTCACGGTGGTTTCGGCAGTATCCTATAATGAAGCGCATGAATGACGAAGCCTACATGCGCATGGCGCTCGAGGAGGCGCGGATTGCCGGCGAAGCTGGCGAGGTTCCCATCGGCGCAGTCGTCGTGTACGAGCCAATCGACCCGGGCACGCGCAGGTCGCTGGCCGAACCGCGCGTCATCGCCCGGGCCGGCAATAGGCGAGAGCGGGCGAAAGACCCGGCTGGTCATGCCGAGTTCGCGGCGATGCTGGAAGCCGCGCGAAAGCTGGACGCTTGGCGGCTGACCGGCTGCACGGTGTACGTCACGCTGGAGCCATGCCTCATGTGCGCGGGTCTCATGCATCAGGCTCGCGTCGACCGGTGCGTGTACGGGGCGCCGGATCCGAAAGCTGGCGCATTGGGCACGTTGTACCAGGTCAACGCCGATGAGCGCTTGAACCACACGTTCGAGGCGACGCCAGGCGTGCTTGCCGACGAATGTGCCGATTTGCTGCGCGAGTTTTTCGCCGCAAGAAGGAAGAAATGAACGACCAGGTGAACATAACTGCCGATGCGGTGGCCTTGCAGGAACGCGACGAGTTCCGCGCGCAGGGCTGGTTGAAGCTCATCGCACCCGCGAAGGTGAACCTGCACTTGGCCATCGGCGCGCGTCGCGACGACGGCTACCACGATGCCGTGTCGGTCATGCATGCGCTGAATCTGCACGATGTCGTGTACATGCGGCGCAAGCCCGCCGATGCCGAGGAGCCGGCAAGGCCCTCGACGCGGCTCGTGGCCTGCGGCGATGTAACCGTTCCCGAGCTGGCTTCCGATGACAACATCGCCACGAAGGCGGTTGCAAAGCTTGCAGAGCGCTTTGGCCGCGAAGACGCCGGCATCGAAATCCGCATCGAGAAGAACATTCCCGCGCAAGGCGGCTTGGGCGGCGGCTCGTCCGATGCGGCGGCGGCGCTTGTCGGCGCAGCGCGGCTGTGGGGCATCGATCCGAACGATCCCGCCATCGAGCAAACTGCGCGCCAGCTCGGCAGCGACGTGGCGTTCTTCCTGCACGGGGGCTGCTCGTGCTACGAGGGAACGGGCGACGTGTTCATCCGCGCGCTCGAGCCGTCGAAACGCTCCGTTGCGCTTGTGAAGCCCGAAGGCGGCGTGTCGACGGCCGAGGCGTACCGGGCGTTCGATGCGCAGCCCCAGCCGATTCCGGACGAGCTGGCAGATCAGGTGCGAGCCGTTGCGGCTGCCGACGACATCACGCTGTTCAACAACCTTGCGGCAGCATCCGAGGCGCTCATGCCCCAGCTCGCCGACATTCGTACATGGCTGCTCGCGCAATTGGGCGTCGAATCGGCGTTGCTCTGTGGCAGCGGTGCAACCACGTTCGCGGTGTGCGATAGCTTCGCGCAGGCGTGCCAGGTGGTTGCCGATGCACGCAAAAAGGGCCTGTGGGCACGCGCGACATCGTTCGGCTCGGCTCGCGTTCTCGTCGTTTCAACGGGGGATAGCGCATGATCCGCCTGTATCGCATACTCCCGCTTCTCGCCGTCATGGCCCTCGTCGCGGTCGTGGTGTACCTCATCATGTCGTTCCGCTATTCGTCCGACAAGGCGAAAGCCGTGCTCATCAAGGTGTTCACGTGGCTGTGCGCCATTCTGTCGGTGGTGTTCGGCATCGTCACGGTTTATGCGCTGTTCGAGCAGAACCAGCCGGTCATCGAGCTGGTGGGCAGTTGCTTGGCTGTCACGCTCATCGGGCTGATCATCACGCGCATTTGCAACTACGTGTTCAAGAAGAACCATCCGCGCTACGGCGAGGAGGTTGCCCAGGCGACCATCATCAACGAGTCGATCACGAGCCGGTTCGCCGAGGCGTTCCGCCGCGCGTTCGGCGAGGCCCTTCGCGACACATTCAAGCGCAAGTAATCGCCACGCCCGCCGTGGCAAAAGGGCCAAATCCCCGTGTTGTGCCTATTGTTCCACTGCGCTGGCCACTTTGCGCGCGGCGGCGGTGATGTTCAAATCGTCGACGTTCACGGTGATGTCGGCATAGCGCTGGTACAGCGGCTCGCGCTCTTCGTACAGCTCGCGCAAGCTCATGGAAATGCCGCCCTTCAAGACGACGCCGCGTTCTTGCAGGTCGTTCAGGCGCGAAATGAGCGACTCGTACGAGATTTCCAGATAGACGATTGTGCCAATCGAGGCGAGGTGTTTCATGGCTGCATCGGAGTACACGGCGCTGCCGCCTGTGGCGATGACCGTGTTTTCCGCTTGGATCTCGCTGAGGACCTCGTTTTCAATCGAGATGAAGCCCTCCGGGCCCATGGCGTCGATGATCTTCTGCAGCGTTTTGTCGCACTGGTTCTGGATGAGAAGGTCGGCGTCGATGAAGCTCTTGTTCAAGATCTTCGCCAGCACGATGCCGAGCGTCGATTTTCCCGCTCCCGGCATGCCGATCAGCACGATGTTGCTCTTGTTGCCCATGTCTCCTCCAAAAAGAAAGGTCAGAAAGGAGTCTTCCTGACCTGCAACTCAAAGTGGCGGAGGAGTAGGGATTCCATTTTGCTTCGCAAAATAGCGGCTTCGCGCTAAAGCACTTCGCCCGAAACGCTAAAAACAGCCCACAGGGCTGTTTTCTTAACGCGTTTCCACCTCATCGGTTCGAATCCCAACTCCTCCGCTACGTCTTCAAACCGCATATCGGCTGTTCGATTGTCAAAAAAGTGGCGGAGGAGTAGGGATTCGAACCCTAGAACGCCTTTTGGGCGTTACTCACTTAGCAGGCGAGCACCTTCGGCCTCTCGGTCACTCCTCCGCGTGCAAACAAGAATATTAACCGAACGTCAGGGCGGTTTCAAGCTTGCATCATGGCGCCCCCGGGCCGATTCGAACGGCCGACACCCGCTTTAGGAGAGCGGTGCTCTGTCCCCTGAGCTACGGGGGCGCGTAACGCATATTCTACGCCACGCCGTTGCCAGCTAACAAGAACACCGAAGTATTACCAAGAAGACTCTTTTGCCCTCAAACAAAAAACCCGCCAGCGTCCTGCTCCAATACGCCTCTAGGCACTTTCGGCCGAGGCGCTCGACGAGCTGCCACTGCCGCCGCCCGAAGCTTCCAGCACGACCGACAGGCTGACATCGCCGTGGATGTTGCTGATCGTAACCGCGCTGGCGGCGCCGTACGAGTTGCCGTTCGAATCGGTCACATCGACGATGGTGTAGCCATCGTACGCGGTGATGTAGAACGTGATGGAGCCGCCTTCCTGGACGTCGGCGCTGCCGGGCGAGACCTCGCCGGCATTCGAGTTGTTCACGTACGCTGTGGCGGAGTAGTGCTTTGCGCCCGTGCTGACGACGATGTTGACCGACGAGCCCTTCTTGGCCTTCTCGCCCGCCTTGGGCGACATGCTGATGACCACGCCTTCTTCGACGTCGCTGCTCGACTTGTAATCGACCGTCACCGTGAAGCCGGCGTTCGTCAGGATGGACTGCGCATTGCCTTCGCCTTCGCCGACGACATCGGGAATGGCCACGGTCTCTTCGCCAGCGGACAGGTAGTACGTGACCTTCGTGTCCTTGGCCACCTTCTCGCCAGCCTTGGGCGATTGGCGCACCACGTGGTTTTCCTTTATCTTGTCGGAATGCTCGGCTGCGCCCGCTTCGTACTTCAAGCCGGCTTTCTGCAAGGCGGCACGCGCCTCGTCGGCGGTCATGTCGGTGAGGTCAGGCACGGTGACCTGCTCGGTTCCTTGCGAGATCTGCAGGTTGATCTTCGTGCCCTCGGCCTGCTTCGAGCCTGCCTTCGGGGACTGGCTGACGACCTTGCCTTCCTCGACCTTGTCGCTGTACACGTAGTCGACCGTGCCGACGGTGAGCTTCACGTCTTCGAGCGCCGACGTGGCCTCGGCGAGGGTCTTGTTCGATACGTCGGGGACTTCGATATTGCCCGTGTCGGCCGAGCATCCGCGGCCGATCAGGACGAATGCCAGCGCCGCGGCGATGGCAAGCACGGCGACGATGCCGACGGCGATGAACACGCCCTTCTTGCTGCCGCCCTGCTTGGCTTCGTTTTCGTCGACGTAGCGCATGCGGCCGCTGGACTGGAAGTTGCCGTTCTGGAAGTTGCCGTTGCCGCCCGGAACGGACATGACCGCGGTCTTGTCGGTCTGATACGGGGCGATGGGCTCGATGTCGGGAATGGGATCGGCGATGAGCGCCGTCTGCGCGCCGCTGAACCCGCCCAGGTTGACGGGTCGGCCGGCCAGGAAGTCGTTCAGCGCATGGCGCATGTCGCGCGCGGTGGCGAAGCGTTCGCGCGGGTCTTTGGCCATGGCCTTCAGGATGATGGCCTCGAGGTTCGGGTCGATGGCCGGGTTTATGTCGCGCGGCGAGGGAGGCTGTTCCTGCACCTGCTTG
This sequence comes from uncultured Coriobacteriaceae bacterium, assembly GCA_902788545.1. Lineage (GTDB taxonomy): Bacteria > Actinomycetota > Coriobacteriia > Coriobacteriales > Eggerthellaceae > UBA9715. Next base: position 8,666 of record CADAKR010000010.1, on the reverse strand, counting down.
AGCGCCACGCTGACGGCGTCGGGGCCGTCGAAGGGCAGCTGGCCGGTGGCGGCTTCGAAGAGCACCACGCCGAGCGAGTAGATGTCGCTGGCAGGGGAGAGCTCCTTGCCTTGCGCCTGTTCGGGCGAGATGTAGTGCGCGGTGCCGAGCACGGCCGACGTCTTGTTCATGACCGAGTTCTTGGCGCGCGCGATGCCGAAGTCCATCACCTTCACGTTGCCGTCGGGCTGGATCATGATGTTTTGCGGCTTGATGTCGCGGTGAATGATGTCGAGCCCGTGCGCTACCGAAAGGGCCTGGCACACCTGCGAGCCGATTTCGGCGACTTTGCGCTGGTTGATGGCGCCGCGCTGCTGGATGGCGGTTTTCAGGTCGGATCCGCGGACGAACTCCATGACGATGAAGGAGGTCTCGGAATCCTGCCCCCAGTCATAGACGTTGACGATGTAGGGGCTTTGCAGGTTGGCGGCTGCTGCGGCTTCCTGCTTGAAACGCGCGACGAACGTTTCGTCCTCGGCGTACTGCGGGAGCATCACCTTCACGGCGACGGTGCGTCCGAGCACCTTGTCTTGTCCCTGGTAGACCTCGGCCATGCCGCCGATGCCGACGCGTTCCCCTATGAAATAGCGATTGCTGAGCGTCCGCCCTGTCATGTTGCCAGCCACGTTTTACTCCTTCATGCTTCGTGCTCGTGTTTTCGCGGTGTTTTGGGCACACGAATCATTACCGTACATCATCCTATAAAACGCCCTTTTTTTGTAGGGCTGTTAACAAAACATTTTGCGATTTCAGCGCTGCATTGTCTGCATATTCGCTATCAATCGCTTGTTCCAGCACGATGGCGACGACCACTTGCGGATCTTCGGCCGGCGCCATGCCGACAAACCAGCTGTCGTCGGCGGGCTTGCCCGTTTCGGCCGTGCCCGTCTTGCCGGCAACGCTGACGCCGTCGATTTGCGCGTAGATACCCGTGCCTTGGTCGACCACGTCGACGAGGACCGATTTCACGCGGTCGGCCGTCTGCGAGCTCACGGCCTGCTGGAACGCGCTCGGCTTCGCCGTGAAGCTGCGCTGGCCGTTGGCGTTGTAGATGCCTTCGACCAGGTACGGGTGCATGATCGTGCCGTCGTTGGCAATCCCGCAGCCGACCATTGCCATCTCGAGGACGGTGGCGTACGGGCCGATTTGGCGGTTGGTGCGAGAGCTGCTAACCGGCTGTCCGACAGCTGCCCAGGCGGTCTCCCATTCCGTCATGGAGTCGGGGTTGGTCATGACGGATTCGGCAAGCGCCAAATCGAACGGCACTTCGGTGTCGAACCCGAACTTGTCGGCGCCGGCTACGAGCATCTGCGGGCCCATTTGCACGCCGAGCTGGGCAAACACGGTGTTCGACGAGTAAATGGTCGCCTGAGCCAACGTTATCTCGCCCAGGTCGTTGCCATCGAAGTTCGACACGGGCCCGTTGCCGATTTGCATCTCGCCGGGCGAATCGTACACGGTGTCCTCGCTGGCCACGCCGTTTTCGATAGCCGTCGCCAGCGTGACCATCTTGAAGGTCGAGCCGGGCGCGTATTGCGACTGCGTGGCGCGGTTCAAAAGCGATGTGATGCTGCTGTCGTTGGCGGCCGCGTCGAGGACCGCCTCGAAATCGGCTGCGTTGTAGGTGGGCGACGACGCCATGGCCAGCACCGCTCCCGTCTTCGGGTCGATGACCACGCAGGCGCCCGTGTAGCCCGAAAGCGCGTCTTGGGCTGCGCGTTGGATGGTCGAGTCGATCGAGAGCACGACGTCGTTGCCCGGTTGCGTGATGCCCGCTTGCGCGTTCAGGACGTCGAGCCATGTGGCGTAGTGCTGTTCGCCGGTCAGCGTGTCGTTGTAGCTGTTCTCGATGCCCGACGTGCCGTATTTGGTCGAGTAATAGCCAACGACTTGCGATGCCAGGTCGCCGGCCGGGTACTCGCGATCGTAGCGGCCCCCTTCGCTCTCGACGCTTTGCGCGAGCACGGTGCCGTCGGCAGTCGAGATGGTGCCGCGCTTGATCGTGGCCTGCTTGGCTATGGTGTGGTTGTTGCCGGGCATGTTCTGGTACTCGTTTGCCTGGATGACCATGATGAGCGTGAGGTTGGCCACGAGCGCCACGAACAAAAGCGACAAGATGATGAGGGCGTTCGTCAGGCGCTTGCCGAGCGCAACGCGGCCCAGCAGGCTGTTCTCACCAACCGCGCCCGTGGCGTTGGCCATCTCGCTGCCGACGCCTGTCGCCTCGTCACCGCAGCGCAGCAGCAGGCCGACGGCGATGAAACTGGCGAGCAGCGACGAGCCGCCCTGGCTGACGAACGGCAACGTCAGGCCTGTCAGCGGGATGAGCCGCGTGACGCCGCCGACGATGATGAAAGCCTGCAGCACGATGGTGGTGGTCAGGCCGACCGAGGTCATGCACGAGAAATCGCTCTTGGCGCGCGCGGCGGTCACGTAACCGCGAATGGCGAAGCTCAGGTAGAGCAGCAGCACGCCCGCTGCGCCGAGCAGGCCGCATTCCTCGGCGATCGCCGCGAAGATGAAGTCGCTTTCGACGATGGGGATGTTGTCGGCCAGCCCGCGTCCGATGCCGACGCCGAACAGGTCGCCATCGGCTATGGAATACAGGCCCTGCAGCATCTGGTAGCCGTTGCCCTGGGGGTCGTCGAAGGGATTGAGCCAGTTCGCCACGCGCACCTGCACGTGGGTGAAGCCCATGTAGGCGCCCACGCAGCCCGCGATCATGAGCAAGATACCCACGATCAGGTAGAACTTCTTTCCCGTGGCGACATAGAGCATGGCCAGGAACACGAAGAAGAACACGACGGCGCTGCCGAGGTCCTTCTCGAAGATGACGATGAGCAATGCGACGCCCCACATGACGAGCATGGGCGCCAGTGTGCGGATGTCGGGCAATCTGAACGGGCCGAGGCGCCAGGTGAACACCGACAGCATCTCGCGGTTGGCCGACAGGTACGCGGCCAAGAACAGCACGATGACGATCTTCGCCAGTTCGCCGGGCTGGAACGAGAGCGGGCCGATGGAAAGCCAGATGCGGCTGCCGTAGATTTCCGTGCCCACGATGGGCAGCAACGGCGAGAGCAGCAGCGCGAAGCCGATGACCATGAGCGTGTACTTGTAATTGGCGAGCTTTTCCATATGCCGCGAGAACACGAGCACGATCACCATGGCTGCCACGCTCACAAACAGCCAGATGACCTGGTTCAACGCAAGATCGGGCGCCAGGCGCGTGACGAAGGCGATGCCGATGCCCGACAGCACGAACACGATGGGCAGGATGGCCGGGTCGGAATCGGGTGCGAGGAACCGGATGGAGATGTGCGCGATGATGAACGCCCCGAATATGCCGATGGGCACGCCGAGCGATTTCAGGCCGAGGTGCTCGCCTTGGTTCAGCGCCAGCATGATGAACATCAAGATGACGATGGGCGCTCCCACGCAGAGCAAGATCAATTCGAGGTTGCGCCTAGTCATTCGGCGGTCTCCTCTTCTGCTGCTGCGGCAGCCGAGCTGGCTGCCTGGGTGCTTGCCGTCGTCTTCTGGCTCGTTTGCTTGGCTGTGATCTCTTCACGGTACGACTCGACGAGCTCGAACGCCTCATCGACGCTGTTGACGCGCATGTTTTCGGAAATGCGCTCGGCGGCGGAAGGCGAAAGCTTTGAAACCGGGATGTCGGTTTCCTCGACGAGCTCGGAATAGCCGAATCCCAGCACGTCGCCCGGCACGCCGCGGTAGACGGCCACCATGCCGCTGTCCGTCTTGGCCAGGTATGCCGTGTTGTGCAGGTACGTGTAGCCGCCCCATGCCGCAGCGGCCAGGATGCCGGCGAGCAGGAGCAGCACGAATGCGATGGTGACCTTCGTGCGGATGGCGATCCTGCGCCGCTTCTGCTGCGCACGCCCTTCCGCATCCGCGACGATGACGGTGATGTTGTCGTGGCCGCCAGCGGCAATTGCGCCGTTGACCAGTGTCGACGCGCAACGCTGCGGATCGGACACGCGGCGCATCACCGCGGCTATCTCGTCGTCTTCGAGCATCGAGTACAGCCCGTCCGAGCACAGCAGCAGCCGGTCGCCGTCTTCCACGTTGATTTCGTACAGGTCGGGAAGCGTGTCGGGATCGTTGCCGAGCGCGCGCGTGATGACGGAGCGGTTCGGGTGGAAGCGCGCCTCCTCGGGCGTGATCTGCCCGGCTTCGATCATGTTGGCCATCAGGCTGTGGTCGCGTGTCAGTTGCGTGAGTTCGCCGTTGTGCAGCAGGTAGGCGCGCGAGTCGCCGACCTGGGCGATGACGAGCTTGTCACGTTCGAGGATGGCGGCCGTGACCGTGGTTCCCATGCCCTCGCGGCCCTCGCCGGCCAGCGCCGCGTTGATGATGTCGCGGTTGGCTTCCTCGACGGCGTGCCCGAGCGCCTCTGCGTCGGCATGGTCGGGCGCGAGCTCCAGAATCGTGTTCACGGCGATTTCGGAAGCGACTTCGCCTGCTGCATGGCCGCCCATTCCGTCGGCGACGACGAACAGCGGCGGGTTCACGATGAGCGAGTCCTCGTTCTGTTCGCGCACCGATCCGACGTCCGTGCGGCTGCCGAACTTCGTGACGGCCCCTTTACGCGTGCGCTCCGTCGACTGATATGAGGAATGGCGCGCCATCTAGTTGCGCCTCACGCGGATGGAGACATCGCCCACGTTGACGACGTCGTTGTTGTTGAGTGCGACGGGCTCGACGATGCGCTGCCCGTTGACGAGCGTGCCGTTCGTGGAGCCGAGGTCCTCGACGAACAGGTTTTGCCCCATGAGCGAGAAACGCGCATGGCGTGCGGAAACGTAGCCCGCGCCAATGACGATGTCGGCGCTGGGGGAGCGGCCCACGATGACAGGCCCGCGCACGACGATGGAAACGCCGCGCAGCTCCTTGGGGCCTTTTTCGACCGAAAGGTTCCACGTGCGTTCCTTCTTGCGCTGGCCGCGCACCAGGCCGATGCCCGTGCGCATGATGGCGAACAGGAACAAATATAAAAGGGCGACGAATAGCAGACGCCCGATGAGCAGTACGACGTCGATCACAGATGCCTCCTAGGCCGCATGGGCCGGGACTTAAACAAGCGTGAATTCGAGTTCGGTCTTGCCGATGGTGATGATGTCGCCTGGATAGAGGGGATGCGAGGCAACCGACACGCCGTTGACGAGCGTGCCGTTCATAGAGCTGAGGTCGGTGATGACCCAGATGCCTTGCGTGTTCAGGCGCACTTCGGCATGACGACGGCTGGCGTTGATGTCTTGCACCACGATATCGTTGCTCGATTCGCGGCCAATGGTGACAAGCGTGCCCGCCAAGTCGTACGGACGCTGGTACGTGAGGTCGATCAGGCGCGCTTGCACGACGTTATGGTTGGGGACAGCTCCTTCCTGAGCGGCGAATGCAACCGTATTGGGCGCTTGGACCTGCTGTTGGGGCTGGGGCCTGTCGTTGTAAGCCTGGGGAGCGTTGGCGTAATCGGCTTTGTCGCGGTAATCCTCGAAGTCCTCGCTGTTGAACGTGTACTCGCCGTAATCGATGGAGCGATCGATTTCTTCCTCGGGCACGTAGGGCAGCGGGGGCTTGCTTTGGGGCATGGGCTGGGCGTAGTCGTAGCTATCGTTCCAGGCGTCGTTGGCGTATCCAGGCTGCGGCGTGGCGTAGCCGACCGGCGCGACGGCGGCAGGAGGCATGGACTCGTAGCCGTAATTCTGCTGCTGGGGAGCAGGTTGGGGTTGGGGCTGGGGCTGGGGCGCCGGGCGTTGCTGGCGCGGCGCGATTCCGTAGCGTTCGAGCTCTTCGCTGCGTAGCTGCTCGATGATGGGAGCGGCGACCATTTCGGCAATGACGTCGAACTTGCCGTGCTTCAGGCTTTCGTCGACGATGAAGCGGACCAGCGGGCGACCATCCATGGTCAGGCCCTCTTCCATTGCCTTGCCGCTGAGGTACGTTTCGGTTTCGCCGGCAAGCGTGGGGTAGTAGCCGAACAGGCGCGCGTCGTCGTCGGCGTTGACGAGCACCGTGTACAGCGTCGGCGCATACTGCTTACCTGCGCCGACCATGGTTTCGCGGCGCATTGCCTTTTCAGCTTTTTTTGCAATTTGAACGGGGGAAATGGGGGCCTTCGACATGCTGCCGGCTGCCCCTTCGAAGGTGTCCTCCATCCTGCCTTCGAACTTCGAGAAAATGCCCATCGGTGCTCCTTTTTCGCTGCGTTTCGAACGAGTCGTTTCTCGGATTGCATATATGTAGTTGCATTATCGCTCTTTTTGCCCCTGATTTTCAAGGTGTTGTGCATCAACACATTTATATCCACAATAACAGGCGCTTTCGCTTAACCAATTGGGGATACTCCCCTTTTGGTTCCTGCTTCGGAAAGCTGGCTGGTGGGTTAATTGGTTCCTGTGCCTGGAAAGCTGGCTGGTGGGGTGTCGGGTTACGTTGCGGGAGCGGAGTTTGGGCGATTTCGTGATGGGGAATCGGTGAAATTGCGTGGAAGCAGTGTTCTCATCTATAATGCGTTATCGCACTTGAAAGAGTGCTGTTGCCAACGTGGCTCAGCTGGTAGAGCAGCTCACTCGTAATGAGCAGGTCAGCGGTTCGAGTCCGCTCGTTGGCTCCACAAGCTGCAAGCCAGGCGATTGCGCCTGGCTTGTTTTTCAAAGGAGGCCGCATGCCCGATCGTTACAACGGCCGCTACGACGCATACGATGACGGAGATGCCAGCTACTACGGGCGCTCCAGCAGTCGTTACAGCAGCTCGCGGCCGAATCGGTCGGACGATTATTCGTCGGGTTCGTATTCCAGCGGGTATCGCACCAGCGGTCGGGGCATGTCCCAAAGCGGCGATGCACGCTACAGCGCGAATTCGAATTCGAATCCGAGCACGAACCTGTTCGGCGATTACTATTCCGACGACGACATCGAGACGTACCGCCGCTCGTCGTACACGTCCGGCACGAGCCGTCGCAGCACGTCCCCGCGTCGGTCGCGTTATGCAGACGATGCGCCGCTCCGCTCGTCGAGCACGCGTTCGTCACGCCGCACCACCCGCGAGACATCGACGCCTCGCACGACCTCTGACCGTTTGGGCTCGCGCCGTCAAGATAGCGCGTCTTCGTATAGCCGCTACGGCAGCTACCGCGATTCGGATCCGTATGACGAGTCGTACGATTCGCCGTGCGGCAGGCGCTCGAGCCGCGGTTACGACGGGGTGGAGCTCAAGCCCAAGCGCTCGAACCTCAAGCGCAACCTCATCATCGCAGGTGTCGTTGCCGCCATCGTCGTGATAGTCGGCGCGGGCATGGCATTTGCCTACGTCAACTCCATTTCCGAAAACATGCACAAGGGCGTCGATGACGACCTGAAGAACGCCCTCGTTCACACCGACATGGCCAACGAGCCGTTCTACATGCTGTTGCTCGGCACGGATACAGCCGAGTGGCGCAAGGAAGAGCAGGCGGACATCGCCGATACGATCCGAAGCGACTCGATGATCCTGGCGCGCATCGACGCGCCGCAGAAGAAGGTGTCGCTCATCTCGATCGACCGCGATACGATGGTCGAAATCGACGGCTATGGCACGCATAAGATCAACGCCGCCTACGAGCTGGGAGGCGCTGCGGGCGCGGTCAAGGCCGTTTCGAAGATGACGGGTCTCGACATCTCGCACTACGCATCCGTCGACTTCGACGGGTTCTCTGCCATCGTGGATTCGATCGGCGGCGTAGAGGTCGACGTCCCCATGGCCATCGACGACCCGGAGGCGGGCGGTACGGTCGAAGCGGGCTTGCAGACGCTCAACGGCGAGCAGGCCCTCATCCTGTGCCGCGCGCGTCATGCGTATGACGACATGGACACGGTGGGCGGCTATATTCGCGACGGATACCAGCGCATCGTGCTCGGCGCCATTGCGAAAAAGGTTCTTGCCTCCGATGTCCTGACCATCGCCAACACCGTCAAGGAGATGTCGCGCTTCGTCACGACCGATCTGGAAGTTTCCGACATCATCGGCTTGGCGCAGATCATGCAGGGAATCGACCCTGACGCCGACATTTACACTGCCCGTGAGCCAACGCAGAGCCTCTACATCGACGAGACATGGTACGAGCTGCTCGATGAAGAGGAATGGGCGAAAATGATCGCTCGCATGGAAAAGGGCCTGTCTCCGTCCGATCAGGTCGAGGTGGATCCGGCAACGGGCGTCGTGTTGTCGACGACGGGCTCGAAATCCGAGGCGAGCGCCGCTGCCAGCCAGGTTGTCACCGACGGAAGCAGGCGCGCGGTGAACACGCGCGAACCTGAAGAAGACGAGTAGCACGACGGGTTTGGCGAGGATAGGTTTTCTTTCGCATGAAATTCACCATCGTCGCAGTTGGCAAGCTTAAGGAACGGTTCTGGACCGACGCGTGCGCCGAGTATTTGAAACGCCTTCAGCCCTATGCCAAGACGACGGTGGTCGAAATCGCTGATGTCGATCCCGCGCGTGCGGGAGGCGAGGCGGCCGCAGTTGCGCGTGAGGGCGAGGCGATTCTGAAGGCGCTTCCCGACCGTGCGCACGTGGTGGTCTTGACCATCGACGGCAAGCAGCGTTCGAGCGAGGCGTTGTCGGA
>CADAKR010000009.1 GCA_902788545.1 uncultured Coriobacteriaceae bacterium | reverse complement strand
GTACTATGTTTCTCGCACTGCGCACCACACCCCCGCGCGGTGATTACATTCGGGCGTTTAGCTCAGGGGGAGAGCGCTTCCCTGACACGGAAGAGGTCACAAGTTCAAATCTTGTAACGCCCACCACGAATTAGCAGGTCGGAGGCCAAAAACCTTCGGCCTGATTTCTTTTTCCGCGGCCGATTTGGCAAAGAGGGGATTTTCGAGGGGATTTCTGTTCATGCTACGCGCTCCTGGGGATTTCTAGGACCGTTCCCTTCGGGACTGCTGGCGCTGCGCAGATGGAAGCCATCAGATTCGCTGCAGCCAGGTCGTTTGCGGGAATCGCATGCGCGTAGAGGTCGAGGGTGTGCGATGACTTTGCATGTCCGAGACGTGCCTGCACGGTCTTCACGTCGACACCGTTGCCCAGAAGCATCGTGGCTTGCGTGTGCCGGAACTCGTGCATCTTGAGATCCGGGAAACCGATGCGGTCGCGGTAGCCTTCGCTTCGGCTGCTGCCCGCCCACCAGCGGTTGAGATGAGACGGATCGTACCAGCTGCCGCTGCTGTTGCAAAACACGGGAGTGGCCTGCGTCTGCTTGACCGTGATTGGATTCCCGTCCTCGTCCGTGCGGATGAGCTTGAACGCCTTCGCCTGGAACTTTTTCCATTCGCGGAGGTGCGCAAGCGTGTCGTCATCGACGAACAAAGTGCGGATGCCCTTCTTCGTCTTCGGGCGCTTGATGACAAGCGACGACTTGCCCGATTGAGACCTTTTGACCTCGATACGCTCAACCTCGCTGTCGAAGCCGTCGTTCTCGTCCTCGAGCTTCTGGATGGCCAACGCCTGCACTACCTTGATCTGCTTGCCGGCGAAGTTGACGGCAGACCACGTGAGCCCGAGGACTTCTCCCCGGCGCATACCCGTTGCGAGCATCAGCCTTATTGCGATGATGTTGGAAATCTCCACCATGCCACGCAGGCTGCAGCGTTCGCCGGTCGAGCCCTTGAAGGGGTCGTAGTCGCGCTGGCGCTGCTCCTTCTCATAAAACTCGGCGTACGCGGCCTTTTCGTCGCGGTCGAGCGTCGCGCGGATGAGCGCACACTCCTCGGCTTGCAGCGAGTTGCGGTCAACCGCTTCACTGGGACGAGGCGCCTTCATGTCCTCGCACGGGTTGATGCTTATCTTGCCCTTCTTTCGGGCATAGGTGAACACGCGCTTGGTGACGGCAAATATGGAACTCGCAGTAGTGTCCGACAGCCTGCGCATGCGCACCGTTGCCCGAAGGGCGGTGCGAACATCGTCCTCTGTGACCTCGGCTATGGGTTTGTCACCGAAGTGTTCAGCCATGTAACCAAGGTGCGTGACGTAGCTCTTCAGCTTGTAGGCATTGCAAACCTTGCCGAATCGCATGTCGTCTTCCCATGCCTTGCAGAGCTCAGAGAAGGTCTGTTCTCGGTCGATGCCAGCCTTCTTCTCTTCTTCGGCCTGCTCATGGTCCTTGATTATCTGCTGCGAGAACTTGCGAGCGTCCTTGAGGGTGCCGTGGAAATTGCGCTGCGTCTTGTCTTGGCGGCGGTGTTTGCGACCGTCTTCGTCAACTGTCTCCTTGTAGCCGAAGCTCACGCAGACGCGCCAAATAGGGTTACCCTTCTTATCGTGCTTCTGGTTGCCTGCTTCGTCCACAACCGGGACGATGGATCCGTTTCCGTAGGTCTCGCGCTGTTTCTTTCGTGCCATAGGTCTCTTTCCTCCTTTCTATCTGATCGTGGGCCTGCAGGACGTATGGGTTCAGCTAGGCCGTGCGCTATTCACCTCCTTTCGACTCGAAATGGCCTTTCACCTTACAAGAGTTCGTACAGAACCTCTTGTTGATGACGCCGTTGATGGGACGCCGCTTAACGACGAAGGGACGGTTGCATACTGGGCAAATGCCAATGCGGCCCTCCGCGATAATACGGCACAGCTCGGTGACCACTGGATTGTTGTTCTGCTCGTACAGCTTAAAACCGAAGTTCACGTCGAAAGACATGGTGTCGGTCTTGTTGTAGTAATGAGACCACTCGGCAAGCACGAATGACACGATGCAGCCAGCGGCGTCTTGCGTAGCAAGCTTTTCATCGTTTGTGTGAGCCAGGAACGAGACACCGCCCTCGTCTTCCAGGTGAAGTCGTGTTGTAGCGTGCGAGTAGAAGTCCGTGTGAAGGTTGTCGAGCGCGTACAGCGCCTGCGGTATTGGGAGCAGATCGGCGATGTAACGTTCGGGGAACACGGCGCGGCAAAGCCCCATCGGTCCGTTGACATGCTCGAATTCGAACATCACCTCATCGTCAACCACTCTGTCTTTGAGTCCGTAGGATACCGCAGCCATTTCCAGAATCGCGCTGAGCCGCAGGGAAAGAAGCTCGAGCTCTTCGAAGAACACGACGCGTAGGTCGGGCTTGGGCCTGGAATAGGTCGCCTCGTAGAAACGCTTTGCATCCTCTGCTGTCCATGTCTCGGTTTCAGTTGGAAATCGCTTGCTCCAAGCGTCGAGCGCCTCGCCATAATTTGTGTACTTCTCCAGGTCCGTTAATGCATCAAAGTAGTCAACGTTGTACTCAGAGGCCGCGTTTAACAGCGCGGTCTCCCCAAATGCGTACATGGGCGTACGGGTTCTACTTTCGTGTTCCTGCTCGGGACCCTCCGAATCAACAGAGTCGTCGTCTAAAGACTCGGATTCCTTCTTAGGGAGGGCTTTCCACTCATCGTCTATGCCATAAGTGAGCCCGCGTTTCGAGCGAGCGTGCTTGATCCGCTTGGTCTTGTAGTTTCCGACAACGTAGCCATCATCCTTATCGCTCTTGAAGGCGGTGGCCTCGTGCATTATCACGAGCTCGTCGGGATACTGCTGCAGAAAGGATACGAGCCCCTTTGCCGAGCGAATGCTCAACAGCTCGTTTATGTACTTGAACGGATCGATTCTCTTTGCTGGGGTCGACTCGTCGTGATAGTAGACCGCCATCCCCTCGTTCACTGCGAGCAACCTGTCCATCAATGCACGCTCCTCAATTTCAAATTAGCCGTTAATCAATTTGATAACGGTAAAACCTTGCTAGAATCAGATTACACGTTAAGCGATGGCATTGCAACAAGAAATTGACCGCATGCTGCGAGGAAAGCGAGGGCTACTACATGCTTCGTGTGAAATACGAGCTCGACCGCCTGGGGATGACCCAGGCCGCATTTGCGGAGAAGGCGCGGGTGAGCACCTCGTCATTGAGCCGCATTGTCAACGGCAAGGAGCCTGCCTATCCGAAGCGCGGGCGTCGTATTGCTGAGGCTATGGGCTGGAGGGGGACGCTCGACGAGTTGTTCAGCGAACTGGAGGTGAAGTAAATGGCTGCTACAACTGATGGACGGATCGTATACATCTCCGAGGTGCCGGTGAACGACATGCCGCCGCTGTTCGCAAACGAACCGGATGCGTTTGATATGAACCATGCGGCCAGTCTTCTGGGTGTCACGCGCAAGACGATTCAGCGCGAGATCAACCGTGGAAAGCTCCGCAGCTTCCACGTGGGCACGCGCGTGCGCATCACCAAGCAAGCGCTCGTCGACTACGTTCTTGAGGGGGAGGCGGTCTAGCGGTGCCCGTGCTCTGCGAAAACATCCCAGATGAGCTCAAGGCTCGCGACCAGTGGGTCTGCTGGGCACTGGAGGAGCGCGACGGCAAGCCGACCAAGGTGCCAAAGCGCGCCGACACAGGCGGCAATGCTAAGAGCACCGGCCCCGCCACGTGGACGAGCTTTGACAACGCCGTAGCCGCATGTGAGAGATTTGGCTTCACGGGAGTGGGTTTCGCTTTTGCCGACGACCGTGCGGTCACCGGACTCGACCTCGACCACGTTCTCGACGGAGACGGCAACATCGCCGAGGAGTACCGCTGGATCGTCGATGCGGCCAACACCTATACTGAGATATCGCCGTCCGGTGATGGTCTGCACCTCTTCTTCCTGGGCGGCAAGCCCGAGGGTAAGACCAAGTGCAAGCACAATCAGCCCGACGGACGCGTGGTGGAGATGTACGACCATGCGCGATTCTTCACCATGACGGGCAGGCTGTACGTCGATGTGAATGGCGAGGTACGCACCGAGATGCGCGAGGGCGGCGATGCGCTCGCACGCGCGTATGATATGTGGCTCGACCCGAAAAAGGGGCCAAAGGCAAAGAAGAAGCCGGCGCGTGATGGCGCGGGCAAGCCGATTCCCTTTACCGACGACGAGCTCATTGAGAAGATGCTCTCTTCTGCCAGCGGAAACAAGATACGGGCACTGCTCGACGGCGACGTCTCGGGACATGACAATGACGACTCTGGCGCCGACATCGCACTGTGTAACTACTTGGCGTTCTGGACTGCCGGCGATCCGATACAGATGGACCGCATATTCCGCGCGTCCGGGCTCATGCGTGAGAAGTGGGATGAGGTTCACGGTTCAAAGACCTACGGCCAAATGACCATCGACAAGGCTGTCTCCGATGCTACCGAGTTCTACGTGCCCTCTATCCAGCGCACAGGCGGCAAGGCCGTGAAGGCGAAGGCCCGTTCTATCGACAGCTGGGTTGTGGACAAGAAGGGCAAGCTCTGGAAGGTTCCGGAGCAGGGGAACCCGAGGTCGATCAGCTCGACCCCGCCGTATATTGTGGCCGACCTGCGCGACGTGGACACTGGCACCATGCGAGCACTGGTGGGCATCACCATCGGAAACGTGGAGCACGAGTGCGCCTTGGACCGGGATACGCTGCTGTCGAACACGAAGATAGTGACAGCCCTGGCTCCGCTCGGCGCGAACGTCTCTACCTCTAACGCTCGAGATGTTGTTAGCTATGTCACGCTGTGCGATGGCTTCTTCACCGATCGCGACACCTACGAGAGCGTGACGCGCATGGGCTGGGCCAAAGGAGCTCTCGGCCCGTTCATGCCGTACGATGCGGGCCGCTCCGACGTCCGCTTCGACCCAGCTCCTGACGTGAAAGGTAAGGCTCGGCCATTCGAGAAGCCGAAGGGCACGCTCGATGCATGGGTAGCCGGCATCCAGCCGATCCGAACTACAAGCGTAGCGTTTCGCGCCATGCTTGCGGCCAGCTTTGCATCTCCTTTGGTGGCGATCCTCGGTGTGCAGGTGTTTGCGGTATACCTTTGGGGAATGTCCGGATCGGGCAAGACGCCGTCGCTCAAGGCGGCGGGCTCGGTGTGGGGAGATCCGACCGAAGGCGCGGACTCCTATTACGGAACCTTCAACGACACATCGAAATTCATCGTGCGCAAGGCTGCGTTTCTCGGCGACCTTCCCATACTCGTCGACGAGCTGCAGAGCAAGGCGGCAGGCGGAGGACAGAGAGGCAAGCGCCAGGCGGTGGAGGACTTCATCTACATGATGTCGCTCGGGCATGAGCGCGGGGCTCTCAACTCCAACCGGACGATGATGGGCTATGGCTCATGGCGTGGGCTGACGATTGCAACTGGCGAGATCCCCATCTTGGCCGACAATACACAACAGGGCGCACTCAACCGGACGCTCGAAATCAATGCCGAGCCCTTCTCCGATAAGAGGGCTGCGCAGGAGATGCACCATCTGGTAGCCGAGCAGCATGGCACGGCGGGACGGGCCTTCATCGAGTATCTCAAGAAGAACGATGTCGGGTTTTACAAGGCGGAGTGGCAGAAGATGCGCGGATCGGTGTGCGCCTTAGCATGCGACAACCCTCAAGCCGAGAACATCGCTCTACTTGCCTTCGCTGACGCGCTGGCCGAGTTCTGCGTCTTCTCGCCGGGCATTTCCTGGGAAGGTGCCTGTACTGCTGCAAAGGAGTTCGCGCGGGGGCTGGCGAGGCTGACCAAGACCTCCGATGAGCGCGATACCGACCGCAAGGCTATCGCTTACACGGGCGAGTGGCTGGCTGTAAACGTGGCCCACTTCTACGACAAGACGGAGATGGCTGGCGCCGTGGAGAAGTACGGTGTGCGCGAGGTTGGCAACGACGGATCGATCTGGTACGTGCTCGCCAACGTGTTCGAGCGGGCAATGGCCGAGGCAGGCTACGACCGCGACAAGACGCTTCGCAGGATGCGTGCTGAGGGCATCATCCGGACGAGCGGTAAGAGCCTGATGAAGCAGAAGCGCATGAACGGTGGCAAACCCTACTGCGTGGTCATCGACGAGCACGCGCTGTACAAGTTCCTCGAGGGCCCTGAGCCCCAGGGGCGGCTTGACCTCGGCGCCGAACCTGCGCAGGCAGGCGCGTCACAACCGACATGGGCGGCTTGAGACACATGTTGGGACACGAGAAACCACAGGTAGATGGGCGTTTACACCAATTCTGTCCTAACGTCTTAACCGTCTTAACCGATAGAGAGTACGTGTGGATGCCGGATGGCAGCTACACACCCGCCGCGTCAGGAAGTCTCCTGCATCCTTTGCGTAAGGCTTCTCTGCGTGAGAATTGGTTGGGACAGTTAGGACGCTGGGGCGTTTCCGCTGGCAAGTCGTTATGTTTTGCGTCGCAACCATGGTTGGGACAACCTGGCCTCGTGGTTATGACTGAGGTTGGGACGCATGGCGGTGATGCCGCATGACGTGGACGACCGGTCAGAACGACGTGATTCGCGAGCTTGGGCACAAGGGCGTCCAGGCGGTTCACGACGAGATCATCGACCGTTACGGCGTGGAGCACACACTTCACGCCATCGAGATTCAGGCTTCCCGCATCCACGCGTCGCTGAAGGTCCTCGACGAGTGTCCGGAGTGCCATGCGCTGGGCGTGCGCATAAACAGGCAATCTGGCATGTGCAGGCGTTGTACCGAGGCAGCTCACGTGGCCGAAGAGGAAGCCTTCAACCAGCTACTGGAAGCCGAAGCGGCAGGATGCGACGGCGGACCCGAGTATGAGGAGCTCCATCGCCGCTGGGCGCAGCTCAGGCAGAAGAACTCGCGCCTGATGCGCAAGCACAATCTCAAGGGCAAGCGGGAGCGCCTGTAGGTTTGTGACGGCGTGGGACGATTCCTCCTGACAAGAGACGCCGGGAAGGAGGAAACGCCCCATGCGCAAGCCGAAGCTCACGTACAAGCTGGTAGAACAGGCCGTGGAGATGAAGAGCCACGGCATGAGCAACGCCGACATATGCTTTGCGCTCGGGATAGCCGAGGGCACCTTCTACCGATGGCTTCGCGAGGATGACACCAAGCTCAAACGTGCGTTAAGTCAGGGTCTCAAAAAGGCGGAGGCCGAGTACAAGGAAACCCTCCTTCAGTCCATCATGGCGACCGCGACGCGCGAGAAGAACCCACAGTGGACGGCGGCGGCGTGGCTGTTGGAGCGCAAGTATCCCGATGAGTACGCCCAGACCACGCGCAAGGTCGAGGCCGAGGGCGAGGACGTACCGCAGATCACGCTCGGCGTGGAGCTCAGGGTCGCGAGGTCTTCCGATGGCGACGACTAGCGCGGCGGACCTCTGCATCGAACGCTTTCACCCCGTTCTCGGCGACGTGATGATGCACGGCCATACGCACTATTGGCTTCACGGTGGACGCGGCTCGACGAAGAGCTCGTTCATTTCGCTTTGCCTCGTTCTTCTCACCGTGGCAAATCCCGAGGTGAACGTAGTCGTGGTGAGAAGGTTCGGTAACACGCTGAGGGATTCGGTGTACACGCAGGTACTGTGGGCCATCGACGCGCTGGGTCTGAGCGAGTACTTCAAGGCGAAGATATCGCCACTGGAGATCGTGTACATTCCGACCGGGCAGCGCATTGTCTTCCGCGGCTGTGACGACCCGCTCAAGCTGAAGTCGACCAAGTTCGCCAAGGGGTATTGCGCCTGCATATGGTTCGAGGAGTTGGATCAGCACGGGAGCATCGAGGACGTGAGGTCGGTCCTCAACTCGCTTCGGCGCGGCGGGAGCAGGTTCTGGGTCTTCTATTCCTTCAATCCGCCAAAGACGGCGATGAGCTGGGTGAACAAGGAGACCTTGGCGAGGAAGCAGCGCGAGGACACCTTGGTCTGGAAGACGTCTTACCTCGACGTAGTCTCTTCTCACCCTGAATGGCTTGGAGGTCCATTCATCGAAGAGGCGGAGTACCTTCGCGATGCCAACGAGACGGCTTGGCGATGGGAGTTCCTCGGCGATGTGGTGGGAACTGGCGGCAACGTCTTCTCCAATATCGTGGAGCGCGAGGTGACCGACGAGGAGATCCGCACGTTCGAGCGCATTCGGAACGGGCTGGATTGGGGATGGTGGCCTGATCCGTGGCGGTTCGTGAGGTGCGAGTGGCAGCCAGGGTCTCGACGGCTCATCATCTTCGAGGAGCATACTGCCAACAAGATGACGCCCGAGGAGACCGGACGCATCGTGCTCGATTCTCTCACCTATTCCGACGAGCCTGGCGAGGAAGCCTATTACCATGACCAGGTGGTGTGGGTGGATGACACGCCGGACGGCAAGGTGCAGACGAGCGTATACAGGCGCGACCTCGGCATCCGGGCGCGACCTGCCCGCAAGGGGCGGATGCGCAAGCTCTCCTACGAATGGCTGGCGGGGCTTCGGGAGATCGTGATTGACCCTGTGCGGTGCCCGCTCACCTTCGAGGAGTTCACCATGAAGGAGTACGAGCGCGACCGTGACGGGAACTGGCTCGACATCATCCCGGATGGCGATGACCATTCCATAGACGCGGTTAGATATGCCCTCATGGACGACGTTCTGAGAGGGTGATTCGGTATGTTCTTCACTTTCTACACCTTCACCATGGAAAGCGTTGGTCTTCTCGCCATCTTTGCAATGCTCCTCTTCGCCATCTTCTTCCCCATGGAATTGTTTGGGCTGATGGGCATGCTCTTCTCTACTTTCACCTTCCAAATACACGGCTGCCTGGACATGGGTGGTCTTATCGGCATTTCCACCATGAATGAAAGCGGGGTGCGCGCATGAGCGTCAACGGCTTGGATGAGTATTGGGTACCCGAGCATGTGAAGGAGTATCTTCGCGGGCTGGGGTTTGTCCTTCCCCTCGACGACATGGAGCCTTGGATACGCAGCTGGGACGACTGGATGGGGGCTCGTGGGGACTTCTACGATTACCGCGATAAAGATGGGCTCGGGCGTGTGTACGAGGTTCACCGGCGTAGCATTCACCCGGCAATGCGCGTATGCAAGGAATGGGGATCTCTTCTCCTAAACGAGGACGTTAAGGTCGTTTGCGAGGACCAGAGGGCGACCGACTGGATCGGCGAGTTCTTCTCTTCCACGAACTTCATGACGCAGGCGCAGGCAACCGTCGTGCGGGCGTTCGGACTCGGCACTGGTGCCTGGGCGCTGTGGGTGGACATCGATAGGAAGAAGGTACGCATCAGGCATTATGACGCCCGGATGGTGATTCCGCTCACATGGGACGAGGACGGCGTCACGGAATGCGCGTTCGTCACGCGGGCGTACTACCGCGGAAGGGCCGTGGACCAGCTGCAGATGCACCTGAAGGGCGGCATGGGTTTCTCGACGAGCTCTTCTTCACCTTCCGCCTCCTCACTTTCACCTGAGCATGCGGATGCTCTTCTCGCTATGAATGATAAGGAGAGCTATAAGATCGTCACCGTCTGCTTCGACAAGGACGGGAACGAGCTCGCGCCCGTGGGTGTGGCTCCCGTCTATGATACGGGCTGTACTTTCCCAACCTTTGGGATCGTGAAACCGGCGGTTACAAATACCCGCGCGGACATGTCGCCGTACGGGCAGAGCGTGTTCGCAGACGCCGTGGATGCTGTGCAGGCGGTGGACCTCACCTTCGACGCTCTTATCAACGAGGTGGACGTAAGCAAGATGCGCGTGTTTCTCTCTGACGTACTGTTTGACCGTGAGAAGAGCGGTGACAAGACCATCTCTATTCCCTTCGGCAAATCCGACTGCACGGTGTTCAGGAAGGTCATGTCGACCGAGGACACCATTCAGGAGTTCGCGCCCGCGCTTCGCACAAGCTCACAGTCTGAGGCTTTCCGCATCGCCCTCCAGATGCTTGGGGATCTCTGCGGCTTCGGGCTGGGCTATTTCGACTTCGACGAATCGCGTGGGTATGTTCGCACGGCCACCGAGGTGTCCTCTGACAACTCCGCGCTCATGCGCAATATCCGTAGGCACGAGAACGCGCTCGAAGGGGCCATTACGGGCATCGCCAGGGCTGTCATGGGCGTGTCGCGTGGCTTCGGGGAAAGCATCCCCGATGAGGGTTCTATGCGCGTCCAGTACGACGACTCCATCGTGCAGGATACGGCTGCCGAGAAGGAGCAGGACATGCGCGAGGTTGGCATCACCATGGCTGCCTGGGAGTACCGCGTCAAGTGGTATGGCGAGGAGGAGTCGGTGGCCCGCGCTCGGGCGTCCGAGATCGGCACTGGTGCTCTCAGACGAGAAGCGGTCACGAACGGGACTGCCTGAGGCGGTTTCGGCATTGGTGACGCGCTCTCCAGTGCGTGGGGGTCTCGGCTGGTAGCGGGCTTCAAGTGAGGCTGTCTGAAGCCTACGTTCGCTTGCTGGTGGAGCAGGTGAGGTTGGGCTGCGGGTTGGGCTGTTGCGGCTCTGAAGCGGCTTCTGGTGGGCTCTGCCGGGTGCCAGGTGCCAGTGGAACTGCTGGGAGACGGTTGCCTGTTGCGTGCGGTGCCTGCTGGTTGCCCGTCGCAGCGGAGCATTTGCCGCCATCCCTGGCCGCTGGACCGTGCGTGCGCGGACAAGCGCGTAACGGTAGCAGACCGGACGGCCACGCGTAGGGTGTGCGCCGCTGCCCGGGCGTGACGCATGCCGGACGCGCGCCCCTGACAACCTTTCATCAGGCCAGATGGCGGCGTAGTGTGGGCTGAGCACGCGGCCGGAGGCAGACCGCGCCAGCGGGCTGCCGTAGGCGCGTATGCGAAGACCACACGGAGCCGACAGCTGGCCGTGCGGGAGACTTCCTGGGCGCGCGGCCGGCATGTGGCACGAACGGGCCGAGCGCACACCCGGAGCGTGGACGGCCGGGCTGCGGACAACCCGTGGTTGGTAGCGCGCGTGCGGGCCAGCGGCCAGGGATGGCGGCAAAGAAATTCGAATAACTCGCAGTTCGCGACGGGTGAGGTGCCAAAATAGCCGACCTTCTTCGTGCTCTTCGCGTGAACATTGCGTTCGGCCTTGGTTCTTGAACGGATAACCATCGCCGAGCAGTGGATCGTTTGACGGCGGTGGTATACTTCGAGGGCTAGAGTGCTGCGGTCTTCTCGACATGCGGCATTCGGTTTTTGTCCCTGTTGGCGCTCGGAACTCGCAATGCCGGGCGGTGTATCGGCAATGTGAGGAGGCGCACTTGTGGGTCGATATCTTCTTTCGTTCACGGCCTGTCCGATGAGGCGGCCCGAGAGCGTCATCTTAGCACGTGCATATCTGGACTGCGGCAGTTGGGACGAAGTCAGGCGTCAATGCCTGGAAGACGACATCCTGATGCTCCGTTTCGAGTCTTCTCGCAAGCGTATTTCTTCCGAGCTCATCAAGCGCCTCAAGACGCTCTCAGACGTGGAATTGGCCTCCCTTGCTCACAACGACGAGACTGCCGCCCAGACGGCGCTTTGCTGGATCGCCATCAGTCGCACGTACGAATTCATCCGGGACTTCGTGGAGCAGGTCGTGGCCACGCGCTGGGAGCAGGGCAAGGGCAATCTTCCCATTGGCGCGTACGAGGCGTTCTACGAGGAGGCATCTGCCACCCATCCGGAGCTTGAGAAGCTTGCAGAAGCCACCCGGCCACGCCTTCGCAACCAGCTCTTCCAGATGCTTCGCGAGGCGGGCTTCATCGACCAGGAATTCAACCTTCACGCGTACGTGCTTCCCATCGGTGCTCGCGATTTCGTCGGCAGCGAGGAGGAGCCATACTTCCCGACGTTGGTAAGGAGCAGTAGCGCATCATGAGAGAGGCTCGACCGAGCATATCGACTAAGAAGGGCTTCATCTTGGACAAGCTGCTCGGTGAAGAAGTCCTCAAGAGTGGCGAATCGCTAACCGCTCCTTCCAGTTTCATCGTTCCATACGATCCGCACGACGAGCGCGCCGCTCGCGAAGTGAGGCATGCGCTCATAGACGACCTGAAGGCGCGTGGACACAAGGTTTGCGACATCGACCTGTACGTTCTCTACATGCGTCTGCTCGATGAGACGGGTAGTTACGAGGACGTCATCGAGGTAGAGCCCGAGTACGACCGCGACGTCTTCATCGACATGATGAACGACATCGTCGATGCGGAAAACGTCATTGCTCCAGAGATTCTCGACCAGATCGGAGATGCGCACCTGCTGTTCCTCAGCGGTGTCGGAGCATGCTATCCGTTCTTGCGCGTGCACCGGCTTCTGGAGATGCTCCATCCACCCGTGCCGATGGTGACCTTCTTCCCGGGCATGTATCACGTTGGCATAGACGGGCGCCCGCACTTCGATGTGCTCGATGTGCCACAGGAAGGAAACACGCCTCATTACCGGGCGCGTAACCTCTACGACCTCTAGCAATTGGTGCGGGACAGCTGCAAATACACCGTGGTTGTCCCGCTTGTAGTACACAGAAGGACAGGGATGTCTGCTACGTTGCCGAAAGACAGGCACCCGTGAGTTAGGAGAGTTGCCATGCTGTTCGGAGAGCTGTTCAGGCGCGACATCGGACGCTTTATCGACGGAGTCATCAAGCCCGATGCGACCGACCATCTGCGTGACGAGCTGGACGAGTACGTCCTGACCCCAGAGATACGGCGTGGCCTCAACCAATTCTGCGACGAATACAACAACCGCCACTCGGAAGGCAACGGCGCATGGATTTCGGGCTTCTATGGCTCGGGTAAGTCGCACCTTTTGAAGATGATTAGCTACATGCTGGAAAACCCGGTCATACCGACCGATGACCCGACTTACGAGGGATGGCGCGCGTTCGACTACGTGAAGCCGCATATATCGGACGCGTCGCTCGTGGACAACCTCACCCTGGCATGCGAGCGCACGCCGAGCGAGTCTATCCTGTTTGATATATCGGCGAAGGCTGACCTTGCGGGGCGCATGGGCGACGACGCTTTGCTCTCCGCATTCGTGAAGGTGTTCAACGAGAAATGCGGGTACTTCGGAGGCACCCAGGCATTCGTGGCGGCTTTCGAACGCGACCTCGACCGCGACGGGCTCTATGACCGATTCAAGGAGGAGTTCGAGAAGGAAGACGGCAACGCCTGGGAGGACGTGCGTGCGAAGGCGCTCTCGAAGGGATTCAAGGCGAGCCGCGCCTACGACCGCGTTTACGGCAACCCCGAAGGCACGAACAAGAATATAATCGGCGTTTACCAGAAGGAATACCACCCGAGCTACGAGGACTTCGCTACTTGGGTTGCAGAGTACGTGGAACGTCGCCAGACCGACACTCCCGGGTTCCGCCTCAACTTCTTCGTGGACGAGGTTGGCCAGTTCATCGCGAACAACGACACGCTGATGCTCGGTCTGCAGCAGATCATGCAGCTACTCAACACCAAGTGCGGCAGGCGCGTGTGGGTTGTGGTCGTATCACAAGAGACCGTCGATGACCTCGTGGGCGGCCTCACGCAGCGCAGCGCACAGGACTTTTCGAAGATCATGGCACGCTTCAAGGTGCGCATCAACATCCCCTCTACAGACGCGAATGCCGTGGTGAAGGACAGGCTACTGGGCAAGAAGGACAGCGTTCTGCCCGCACTCGACAGGCTCTACAACCGCTACAGCGGGGATTTCAAGGTGCTGTTCGACTTCCCAGACGGGGCGAAACGGTATGCCATCTATCAGGACGAGGACGAGTTCGAGCAGACGTACCCGCTCGTGCCATACCAGTTCCCGCTCTTCCACGCCGCACTCGAGACGCTATCCGGCGCTGGCGCGTTTACGGGTGAGTTCACCTCGACTGGCGCGCGAAACATGCTGAGCGCCACGCGAAACGTGCTCAAGGAGAGGCGTGACAAGGGCGATGTTGGTCGCGGAGACCTCGTCTCGTTTGACGAGATGTTCGACGGACTACGCGGCGACCTGAAGAGCAGCTTCTACCACCAGGTGATGGAGGCACAGACGTCACTTGACCCCGGCGAGGTGGACCGCGAGCTTGCCGTTCGCATCATGAAGTGCCTTCTTCTTGTCAAGTACAACAAGGAGTTCGAGGCGACGCCCAAGAATCTGTGCGTGCTCCTCTATGGCAGCTTCTCGGAGAACGCCGAGACCTTGCAGCAGCGCATACACGAGACGCTGCTCAGGTTAGCTACCGAGCACTACATCCGCGACGCCGGAGACGGAGCGTTTGAGTATCTGACCGACAAGGAGAAGGAGATCGAGCGCGAGATCGGCAACGTACGCGTCGACCCAGGCGAGGTAAGGCGCGAAATCGGCGGACTCTTCAAGAGCGACATCATCACCGCAACTCGCGTGCAGTACACGAACCAGGGATTCCGTGGCACCTACAACTACGATGTGATGGTCGACGGGCAGGCGATCGGGTCGCATACCGCCTCCCTCACGCTCAACATCATCACGGCCCTGACCGTCAACGAGACCGAACGCATGCCGAGCTTCTCGAAGAACAAGGAGCTGCTGTGCATCCTGCCGCTCGACAACGAGTTCGTTAACGAGATGCACGCTTATTTGCAGACACAGCGGTACTTGGGCACGAACCTTGGCAAGGATCCCAATGCCGACCTGATTCTCTCCGTGAAGCAGGACATTAACAAGAAGCGGTGGGCTAACCTTATATCGCGCTTCGAGGAACTGCTTCAACGAGCGATGTGGGGTACACGTGGCGACGACGTGACGAAGTCCGTGACGGGTACCAGCGCGGCAGGATGCGTGACGAGTGCGTTGAATATACTGGTTGCCCGCTCGTACGAGCACCTGCGTATGCTGACGGAAAACTTCACCCAGAACAGCATCTATGCTGCGGCCACCAAGAAGCTAGGCGCAGGCACCCCCATGCCCGAGTATTGCACCGAGACCTTGACGGTTATCAATCAGATATTGGGACTCGCCGACACATGCACCGTCGGAGGCAGCGGCAGCGGGTCTCTAGAAAGCTTCCTCGGTGGCGGCGACCATGGATGGCCGCCCTATGCGGTCTACCAGGCAGTGGGCATCCTCGCCGCAAACAACCGCGTCGAGTGCACGCGTAACGACGATCCAGTTGAGGACAACGACCTCGCAGACCAGCTGGCGAAGCGCACGAAGCTCGATTCTCTATACGTTCGCCCTGTCAAGTCCGCCAGCGCGGCAACCATCGCCGCCTTGCAAGATGCATACAAGAAGGTGTCGGGGCAGACGGCTTCGAGTGACGACGCCCGCGTGCTGGCAAACGGCATCCTAGAAGCTACCCAGCAGAAGGCCAGCAACTACGCCAAGTCGCTCGCCAGCGTGCGCACCATGCCCTTTGCAGACACCTACGATGCACTTCTGGCCGACCTGCAGCAGTTGGCGAACCACAAACGTGACTGGTTTATATCCAGTGCGCAGACGCTTCCCAACCGCTTCGACAACCTGTTGAAGCCTCTGCAGGAGATGTCGTCCTTCGCTACCGAGCCCGCCACCGTGAAGATATACCAGGATGCAACTGAGGTGCTCGGCACTCTTCTTGACGACGCAAGCTGTACTCCAGGCGGTTCCAGCAAGCTCGACGAGCTGCGCGAGCTGATGGCGGATGACAGGTGCTATGAGAGCGATTCTCCACGCCTCATCAAAAGGCTCACACGTGAGATTAAGCGCGCCATCGACGAGACGCTCAAGGCGGAACGAGAGCAGGCGAAGGCGGGCATCGAAACTTTCGCCAAGGGAATCTTCGATCAGTACTATGGTGAGGCCACTGACGAGAACCGCTCACGGGCGAAAGGCCTCGTGGAGTACGCTGTAGCGACTGTTGCCGGCCAGCAGCACATCCGCGCCGTGCGAAGTGCGGTCGATGACTTCAAAGCGCAGTATGCGCAACAGCTCATCGCCCTTGGCGCCAAGCCCGAACCCACACCCGTGGGACCCGGTGGCGGCGACGGGCAAACGCCTCCTCAGCCCGGTCCTGCGCAAACGAAGACCGTGAGCTACACGCAAGTGTGCAAGCCCGCGGGATATTACGCCGCGACGCTCTCTACGGAAGATGATGTGGACAGCTTCGTGGAGGCGCTGAGGACAGACCTCAAGAAGCGTATCCAGAACGACGAGATCATCTACCTATAGGAGCTAGAGCATGGATTCCGGGAAGATCAAGGCATTGGCGACTGGCGCGCGCGTGCAGCTGATGGATGGCGTACGAGCCAGCCTCGAACGTGTTCTCGCCCCCGACTCGCGCGAGACGATTAACGAACCGGGGCGAGTTCGCGAGCTGCGCGATGAGGCCAAGGACAAAGAGGCGCTAATCGAACGCGTCGCCTACACCTGGTTCAACCGCCTTTGTGCCCTGCGCCTGATGGACTCGCGTGGTTATACACCCGTACCAGTGGTGACGCCTCGTATAGGTGAGTCAATGCCCGCCATTCTCGCAGATGCGCGTCGTGGTATCTTTTGTGCTGACTTCCCGCTCAAGCCGGCTGACAAGCAAAGAGTGATGGATTTATTATCTGGCAATTCTGAATCCGTCAATCCACTCGGAGAAGCATATGTGGCTCTGTTGCTATCGGCATGTGACTACTATGCAAAACCTATTCCAGGTTTGTTTGGATCAGATATACGCAGCACAAACGCTATGCGTTTATTGGCGCCGACATCGCTGCTTGCGGATAATTCTGTCCTTCAGCGGATAGTCCAAGGTATGGACGATGAAAACTGCAAGGAAGTCGAAGTCATTGGCTGGCTTTATCAATTCTATATTGCTGAACGACACGATGACATTTTCAGATCATTCTCCGATAATAAGAAAGCAGGTCCGGCAGAAATAGCACCTGCAACCCAGTTGTTTACGCACAATTGGATTGTGCAATACATGGTAGACAACAGCCTTGGACGACTTTGGATGCTCAATTATCCTGATTCGACGCTCGTTGATCAGATGGAATACTACGTCGCGACTGATGAAAGCACCATAGAAAGCGACTTCGCTAGAGTAGATTCACCCGAGGACATCACGTTCTGCGATCCCGCATGCGGTAGTGGCCACATACTCGTATACGCGTTTGATCTGCTATACGAAATGTATATTGAGGAAGGTTATCGTCCATCCGAAATACCCTCACTTATTCTACAGAACAACCTAACTGGCTTCGAAATTGATGATCGAGCTGCTGAGCTGGCAAGTTTTTCATTGGCAATTAAAGCGCGCGAAATTGACGATGAGTATTTTAACCATCCGACACATCCCTCTATAACTGTATTTCATACGGTGACCTTTGAAGGTAATGAACTTGTTGAGGCTGGATTGCTTACTGCAAACTCAAAGCTGATAGACACACTCGCACATCTAAACGAAATTGGCAGTCTATACGCACCGAACCCAGCTGACGCAGTCTTAATCGAAAACGGTGCACAGAATCTGAGATCGCAACAGGGCTTGTTTGCAGCAAATGTCCTGGAGAACATTGAGATTGCTGCTCGTTATGTAAAAGAGCTATCGTCACGCTATGACGTTGTCGTCGCAAACCCCCCTTATATGGGATTGCGAAGCATTGACCCTTATATGTCGCAATGGCTTTCGGATGCATATCCAGAGGGCAGCACAGATCTTTACTCTGCATTTATACTGCGTGAAGAAATTTAAGACGTGCAGTTTTACGAGACGGCAATATCAAAACAGCCGTTCAATTAAAAGACTCCGCGTATCATCCTGATACATTTGGCGCTAATTTCGCACTGGTAAAGCATCGGGGTGAAAAAGACGAACATAGTCTTGCAACATTCTTCATTGTTACGTCTTTAAGCGACAAAGCTGAAGAGATGAAATCGGCGGTGTCGGATGCTAATAATGAAAACCGATATGTGACAGCCCCGTCGCTATTCACCAGTGTTGAAGGCAGTCCAATGACTGCGTACAAAGCAACGGAGCGAATGCTTGAGGTATTTGAGGCTACTGATCAGACTAATATCAATGACCTGTCGGATTTCACAGGCTCACAAAACATTACGGCGAATAACAAGTTGTATCTAAGAACGTGGTGGGAGGTTCCTTATAAAGAAGTAGGAATTCAGCGTAGGTGGATTGCATATGAAAAGGGCGGGCAGTTCAGGCGCTGGTATGGTAATAAGGAATTGGTTGTTGATTGGTCGGAAGACGCACGACGTTTTTATGCAACGAATAGTACTTCGAATCTGCTGGCTGAACGATATTGGTATCAAGAAGGCATTACATACTCTGATATAGCGAGCAGGGAAAACCATTTTAGATACCACGCTCCTGACGGAGTCTTCGATAAGAAGGGTCCGGTCATCTGTGGGCTTGGTGGCAACTTATATCCATTGCTTGCATTTCTAAACTCATCTGCAGCGCAAGCGTTGATTGATGTTGTGAATCCAGCGACTACGCTTCAAGTACACAGCGTAAAGGCTTTACCCATTCGACACCAAGTTATCCATGAAGAAAGTGGTCAAATTAGCAGCCTTGCGGAAAACTGCGTGCGCATCATGAAAGAGGAATGGGATTCATTCGAAATATCTCAAGGTTATATAAGCCATCCCTTACTGCAAGTAGGGCGGAACTTGAAAGAGGCCGCTTCGATTATTTCGTCTGCTTGGCAAGACCGTTTCCTTGAACTGCAACGATGTGAAACCGAGCTTAACGGAATTTTCGCTAGAGTATATGGTCTTACGGGCGAAGTTCAGGTGGACGTACCGAGTGAAAAAGTATCTGCAAGGACTTTCGATAAAGAAAGAGAAGTCCGCTCGCTAATTAGCTACGCAGTTGGATGCATGTTCGGGCGTTATTCCCTCGACAGTAATGGCTTAGTCCTTGCTGACCAAGGATCAACCATCGAAGATTTCCTTGATATGGTGCCTTCTCCACGTTTCATGCCCGATGAAGACGGCATTCTTCCTATTACCGAGGAGGAGTGGTTCGAAGATGACATTGTCACTGAATTCTGGCATTGGCTAAAAGTGGCTTTTGGTGAGGAATACTTTGACGAGAACCTTGCTTACATAGAAGAAGTGCTCGGCCGCAAACTACGCGAGTATTTCATTAAGGGCAAAAAGAGCCTTTTCTATGAAGATCA
Source organism: uncultured Coriobacteriaceae bacterium (assembly GCA_902788545.1). GTDB lineage: Bacteria > Actinomycetota > Coriobacteriia > Coriobacteriales > Eggerthellaceae > UBA9715. The sequence goes on along the minus strand of CADAKR010000009.1, from coordinate 9,858 downwards.
TTGCAAAGTGTACTCAGTAGTCGGTTTCGGCAAGCATCCGATTTACTGGATGTTTAGCAGTCCGAACGGATCGTTCAACTGCTTGGTGTACATGCACCGTTACGATGACCGGACTGTGAGCAATATACTGACCGACTATGTGCGCGAACTTCGCCGCAAACTTGAAATTCAAGCTCGTAGTCTTGAAGTTTCAGACGTTGCCCGCGACCGCACGCGTGCGGATAAGTATCACGATATGATCGATGAGCTCACAGACTGGGAGCGTGACGTCCTCTACCCGATGGCGCAGCGACACATCAAGATTGATCTCAATGACGGCGTGAGGCACAACTACAAGCTATTCCCCGGCGCCCTCCGCAAGGTAACCGGACTTTCATAGGGCAAGGAGCGTTTGCATGACCCTTGGCGACATGGCGTTACAGCGCCTACACAACGCATTCGGCAAGAGCCGTATCGTGTTCTGGGAGGACGCGGACGGCGAATTTGCCAATGACATAACAACGTATGAGCCTGTTGATGGCGAAGTTGTTATCGTCGACCACAACGAGTTTGCCGTGAAGCGCCGTGTGCTGCTGGACGAGCCCAGGGGCAAGTTCCTCTTGTACAGAGCGGGTGGTGCCCCGGAGCGTGCCGTTGACTTCCTCCTGGACATAAAGCTTGCTAGCGCGAACTTCTCGAACTCGCGTGCTGCTGAATGGGCGCAGGAATGCGGCGTGCCGCTTGAACACGAGGACGTGCTGGATGCACACGCAGCCCTAGCGAACGATGCCGCCACCAAGACGAGACTAACGGCGCTCTTCTCAGGTTCTGACTGGCTAAGCGCCACTGTCACCAGCAACGATGTCGAGCTTGCGCTTTTGGCTGCCGCCTGCGGAATCGATTCGGCTCCGCATAGGGTGGACGCGCGGCGCAAGGTGGCACTTGCCATCGTAAAGGGCTACGCGCTTGGAGACAGTCAGGCGTGGAACGCCATTGAGCTAGGCGGACTAGAGGGGGTTCTGTGGCGCGAGCTCCGTTCTGGATTCGGCTACGCATCAGACGAACCGGGAGTGTCTGACTTCGCGCTCGCCTGCGTCACTTCCGCTTGTAGCAACGTTACCGGAGACGCACCATCGCTCAACACCGAGGCAAGCGTGCTTCTCTCCGACATGTCGCAGAACACGAGCCACAGGAGGGCCTTCGAGGAGCTGATGCGCAAGACACAGGGGTTCCTGGAAGACAAGTACCACCTGCGCGGTCTGGACTGGGCCACGCTTGTGGACAACCCCTATCTTCCACAGGTTGACCGCTGGGTCGTCAAGGGACTTGCGAACCAGGTAGCTAACGGCATCGACTGCTCCGAGTCGATACGTTCTGCCGTCGCCAAGCGAAAGTTCACCCCTTGGTACGGCGAGTCGGAGGCGTCATACAACGCCTTGGCCGCCGCCAGTGCGCTCATCGCAGGATGCAAGCAGTTCGACGACGAGAAGGCCCTCGCCGAGAATGCTGACGACATCATCGCCCGATACGTCACGTCGTGGTACGTAGTGGACGGATCGTACCGGCGCTTTCACGAGGCGCTTGGGCGGGACCTCCTTTGCGATTTCTCGGCTGTGCGCAAGGCAGTAGAGCCGCGCTACGGGCGCTTCCTGGCAGACCTCGCTGCCACGTGGCAGGTGAAGGTCGTGGAGGCCGGGGCGTGGCCCCCTACAGACGGCGTGACACTGCAGAGGCGCTTCTATGCTGACGTTGCCATGCAGTCGTATGGCGAGCGCGTGGCCGTTATAATCTCGGATGCGTTGAGATACGAGGCTGGTGCAGAGCTTGCGTGGCTCCTTGAGAATGGAAGTCCGCGCTACCAGGCGACCATCGCCCCTATGCTGGCGATGGCTCCGACCTACACACAGCTTGGAATGGCCGCATTGCTTCCCTGCAAGGAACTTGGCATCGACATCTCTTCGCAGGGCGCGATTGTAGACGGCATGAGTGCGACGGGGATTGCCAATCGGGACAAGATACTCTCACAGGCTGACGTTGGCGGGCTTGCCGTGCAGGCGAGCGATTTGCTCCATGGTGGGTTCAACGGTCAGGAGCAGGCCGACCTGCTGTATGTGTACCACAACCGCATCGACGAGACCGGGGATGCCGCGAAGAGTGAACGTGAGGTCTTCAAGGCTACGCGCGATGCTTTCGTTGAGATACGCAAGCTTGTGAAGATGCTGCTAGCGCAAGAATACGACAGTGTGCTCATCACGGCCGACCATGGCTTCCTATACCAGGACGGAGATCCAGCCGGGTTCATGTACGTGGACGACTCGCTACTCTCCGCAGCTGTTGCTGCTGGAGACGGCTCGAGGACGCGGCGCTTTGCCTTGGGCAAGAGCCTGCATGACAGCGACCAGATGATGCGGTTCTCGGCGGCTCAATTGGGGCTTGTCGGCGATTTCGAGGTTTGGATTCCCAAGGGCATCAGGCGTATGAGGCTACAGGGTTCTGGCGCTCGCTTCGTCCATGGTGGCATGACGCTCGAAGAGGCTGTCGTGCCCGTCGTAAGCGTGCAAGGCGACGCGACTCCCAAGAAACGAAAGCCTGTGGGTGTGCAGGTGCTTAAGGGTGGCAAGAGCGTCATCACCGGCAACAGCCTGAAGGTCAAGCTCTATCAGACCGAGCCCGTGAGCGACGCGAGGACACCGCTTCACCTGCGCGTGGGACTCTACGACGAGGATGGCAACGCAGTCTCCACCGTGAAGCAACTCGACCTTGCCAGCGAGTCGCGGGACGATGCGGCGCGAATGACCGAGGTGGAGCTGGTGCTCTCTGCCGGCGTGCAGCATGGCGCGAAGCTTACCTTCAAGGTGGAGGGACGCTGGGGCTCCACGAGCAGCTATACGACGCGCGACACCGCCGAGTACAAGGTGCGCCACAACTTTGGCCAGGACTTCTTCTAGGGGTTTGGAATGGATACGCTCTCTCGCAAGCTCAACGACACCTTCGACGGTTACGTGGTACGCAAGGACTTGGTGAAGCAGGTTCGTGGCAACGCCGCCGTTCCGAGCTACGTGCTCGAATACCTGCTTGGGCAAACCTGCGCTACCGATGACGACCAGGAAATCGCCGAGGGTATCGAGCGCGTAAAGACCATCCTTGCCCAGCACTATGTGCAGCGAAGCGAGAGCGGGCTCATCCGCTCGCGCATCAAGGAGACTGGGTATCAGCGCGTCATCGACAAGGTGCACGCCGACCTGAACGAGAAGCGGGACGCCTACGAGGCGAGCTTCGAGAACCTTGGCATAAAGAACGTGCTCATCGACTCTGCCACCATCAAGAAGAACCAGAGGCTACTGGTCTCGGGTGTGTGGTGCATCGCCGACTTATCGTACTCTCCGAACGAGGCCAAGAATGAGTCGCCGTACATCCTGACGTCACTCAAGCCCATCCAGCTTGCCTGGTTCGACTATGACGAGTACTGCGAGGGACGCAGGCAATTCAGCGCCGAGGAGTGGCTCGACATCGTCGTGCGCACGGTAGGGCTTGAGCCTGACCTGCTGAGCCATCGCTCCAAGCTCTTCCTGATGACGAGGCTCGTGGCTTACTGCGAGCGCAACTTCAACCTGATTGAGCTGGGACCGAAGGGCACGGGCAAGTCACACGTATTCAGCGAGTTCTCTCCGCACGGGATTCTGATTTCCGGTGGTGAGGTGACCCCCGCCAAGCTCTTCGTGAACAATGCCTCCGGGCGTATCGGCCTTGTGGGCTTCTGGGATTGCGTTGGTTTCGATGAGTTCGCGGGCAAGCAGAAGCGTCCGAACAAGGACATCGTCGACATCATGAAGAACTACATGGCAAACAAGAGCTTCAGCCGCGGCGTGGAGCAGATCACCGCCGAGGCGTCGATGGCGTTCCTGGGCAACACGAGCCATGAGGTAGGCTATCTGCTGAAGAACAGCGATCTGTTCGATGACTTGCCGGAGCTCTACCACGATCCCGCGTTCCTCGACCGTTTCCACGCTTACATCCCCGGCTGGGAGGTGGAGACCGTGCGCGGTGAGATGTTCTGCGAGTCGTACGGCTTCATCGTGGACTACCTGGCCGAAGCCCTGCGGTACCTGCGTGCCCTGGACTACGGAAACGGGTTCGCGCAGTGGTTCGATCTGTCGCGCTCGATTTCCACGCGTGACCGCGACGGAATCACCAAGACGTTCAGCGGGTTGGCGAAGATCCTCTTCCCCGATGGCGTCATGGAGAAGGAGCAGGCACGCGACTTGCTCGAGTTCGCCATGGAGCTTCGCTGCCGCGTGAAGGACCAGTTGTACCGCATCGATGCGACCTTCGAGCGCGTTGAGATGAGCTACCGAGATATCGATACCGGCGAGAGTCGCGTGGTCTCGACACTTGAGGAGGCCGAGTACGGGGCGTTCTACCACTCGCGCGACCTGGTGCCACTGTTTGGCGAGGACGTAGCACCGATGAGCGTGGAGGACAAGGAGGCCGGGGTTGAGCCGGTGTCGGCTGCAACTGTCGACAATGCTGCTGCCTCGCCGGTGGCGTTGCCTGAGCCGAGCGTAGAGCCGACTGCCGCTAGCGAAGATGTCCCGAGCGATGATAATGGACCGAAGCCCGGTCACGTGGCTTATCGCGAGAACCAGCGTGGAGTCTCGTACGACTCGCTGTTCGGGGCCTATCTTGAGGGTGCGACGAGCATCGAGATTGTCGATGCATACGTGCGTAACTTCTATCAGGTTCGCAACGTAATGGAGCTGATGGAGGTCGTACTCAAGCATCGTGACTACTCGGTTGAGACCGTGCGTGTGCATCTGGTCACCTCTGAGGACGTGTATGGTGAGATAGGCAAGCAAATTCAGTATCTTCAGCGTGTGGCGGACGCCGTGGAGCCGCTGGGGATTGAGTTTACCTGGGACATGGACCCGAACATCCACGCGCGGCACATCACGACCGATACTGGATGGGACATCATGCCCGACCGCGGGCTGGACATTTGGCAGCATTTCGATGTAAATGATGCGTTTGCCGTCGAGAACAGAGTGCCGGAGATGCGTCGGGTGAAGCAGTTTGAGGTTACGTACTTGAGGATCGGGTAAAAGAATCCGCACCCATCAGATGATAGGTGCGGAAATCTTTAGATCGCAGGCTAAGCATCTTCAAAGTTCAGCTGGTTCTTTGGCTCAATGGCGATGCCAACAAGCCATTCTCGTTCGCGGCCACCGGTGTATCTACCAATTCTGCGCTCAGCTTTGATGGTTACTGTCTCGCCCGTATGGAATTGCGAGACATCGGAAGGCGATATCTTGCCCAGGGCAAGAGTTTTCTCGGTGCCATCTTCGAAACGCAACCTGAACTTGTCTTTCTTTGACATCGTTGATGTGACGAGCATGCCCACGAGTGTCACGATTTTGACCTCAATGTCGGCATCTTTGATTACCCCCGAAACGAATTTCGCGCGACTGTGGCTCATCTCGCCTTTTATGGGCCGCTTCTTAGGCTCTTCCCATTTAAGGTCAACGTCAAGAGAATCACGGTCCAGGGCGCTACAAAACTCTCGAACTGCTGACGATGTACGCGGTCCGAACTCGGAGAGAAGATCAATCAACTTATCGTGAGCTGGCGAATCGTCGGTGGTGCTTGAGAGGATGTTGATGAAGTCTTCGAAGCACTCATCAGCTAGGGGCCTAAGCTCAACTTCATCGAACTCAAGGCGAGCCTGACCATCGGGATTAAGATCCTGCTCCCTGGGCATACTCGGGCGGACGCTAATCACCACTGATCCAGGCATGGGCGAAGCGTCCATTCTTAGTTCTGTTCGGGCTTTTATGCGATACGGAATCTGGCCATTAACAGAGCTGAAGCCTTCCTTGGCAGCTCCAATGGCGTCGATTGCATTCTGCATCATCGACAATGCGCTTCCAACGGCGCTGATTGGCACGCTATGACCGACAATTGCCGGACCGGTAAAATGGAGAAGCCCTCGGGACTCTTTCAGCTCTGCAGCGTCATCTCCAGACTGCTGAGCAACAAATGCACGCAAGCTTCGCTCGGAAGCTTCTTCTGCGGTGCCGAGGTCAATCGTGGCGAGGTCTTCGTCAGTAATGTTGGCCTTCATGAGCTCCTCAATGGATGTCATAGCCATCAACGATCACCTCCACATACCCAGCCGCCGGATAATGCCATCTATCGTCGTTAGTATCTAAGAAGCGCGTCTTTGACCAGAACTGATCCCAGTAGCCCCTCTGCCTTGCATATTCGGTTCTTGTCACATCATTCAATACAACCTCTGTCGGAGGAACGACTAGCAGGTATCCATCGACAAGGGGGTTCAATCTTGGGGGCACGCTCGTGTTGTCGCTCAATACCCAGAGGGCGAACTTGGCAATGTTTGATGTAGCCGCATTGTAGGTATCCTCGGTGATGATGAAGACCACGTCGATGTCATGCGGCTCGGCTTCGGATGTTATGAAGCTTCCTCCGATCCAAACAGCCGCCACAGAATTGAGAATTGTCCTCAGCTGACCGAGTACATCCTGGAAAGCTTCCCAAATCTCTTGGCGGTTCTTATCGCCTTCAGGGACGTAACGCACTTTGAGATCTTCAAAGGAGGCAAGGTATCTGCCAAGGGGCAGCACATCGCGTTTGGCGCCATCGATTTTTTGAAACTCAGGTACCATCGCCACCCCCTTCTCACTCGAAACCGTAGTGAATCACTTTACCACCCAGAAGTGACAGAAAACGAAATTCGTAGGTGACCTGACGGAATCAGTAGTGCCAATGTGTCGCTATTTGGACGGTAGTTTGTGACGCACCACAATACTTTTCTTGGTTATTCGGGTGCAGGCCGCTTAGAGCTGTCTGCCGAAGAGAAAGGCAGGCCGATATGGCAGGTGATGCACATGGCGACAAGACGCAGGAAGAGCCGCAAGCCCAGGAAGACCTCGGGCAGCAGCAGACGGCGCAAGACCAGCCGCAGGTGAGCGGCACGGACTGGGAGAAGGCCGTCGCCGAGCGAGACGAGAAGATCGCGGCGCTCGAGGCGCAGGTAGCCGAAGCCGCCAAGAACGCAGAGACGGCAGAACAGCTGCGCGGAGAGATCGCGGAGCTCAAGGCCCAAGGCGAAAGTGACCGAATCGACTTCAAGCTGCAGCTGGCGGGCGTACGCAACGTGAAGGCGGCGCGTGCCATTCTCGCCGACCATGGCGGAGACGTCGACGCTCTCAAGGAGGCCGAGCCGTGGCTCTTCGCGGACATCCCCGCCAAGCAGCAGAGCGGCAAGACCGGGCTTCCCAACGCTGGCACCAGCTCGGATACCGGCAAGACCATGAAACGCTGGCGCAGACTCGCCGGCCTGGACGATTCCAACGACAACGAGTAGGAGGGTCGATAGATGGCTAACAGCATTGACTTCACGAAGAATTACACCGGAATCATCGACGAGGTTTACCAGCGCGCAGGGGTTTCCGGCGTGCTCAACAGCGGTCGCCGGATGGTACGCGCAGGCCACAACGCCAAGGAAATCATGATTCCGAAGATTTCCGTCACCGGCCTCGGGGACTACACGCGCAACGTCGGGTACAAGACGGGCAGCATCACCTACGAATTCGAGACCAAAACCTTCAACTACGATCGTGGCATTCGTCTGTTCGCCGACGTCATGGACGTGGAGGAGGCGGGCGTGCTCGACTGTTTCGTGGAGGCAGGCGCAGAGCTTATGCGCACTCAGGTGGCACCCGAGGCTGACGCTTTCACCTTCGCCGAGATTGCGGGACACACCGGCGTAACGACCAAGAGCGAGAACCTCTCCGAGGCGGAGGCCGCAGACGTTCTCGCCGCGCTGCGCACGGTGACTTCGATGATGGACGAGAAGCAGGTCTCGACGGGCTCGCGTTACTTGTTCATCACACCCACGCTGAAGGGCGTGCTAGACGACTACAGCTACGCCAACCCCACGATGAGCAACAGGGTGCTCGAGCGATTCGCACACGTGGTGGAGGTCCCGCAAGTGCGCTTCTACACAGCCATCGACCTGAAGAGCGGCGACTCCGAGTTCGGTTACGCGAAGGCGTCTGCCGGTAAGGACATTAACTTCATGGTGGTCGAGAAGTCGGCCGTCATCAAATTCGACAAGCACGTGGCGTCTCGGGTCTTCTCGCCCGATGAGTTGGAGAGCCTGGACAGCTTCATGATGAAGTACAGGAAGTACGGGATCGTCGAACTCTTTGACAACAAGCTCGACGGCGTGTACGTGAGCGCGAGCACGGAGTAGCGCCGTGGCCGCTGTGGTGACATACGAGTTCTATTTGCAGGTTTACGGGGGCGGTCTTTCGGAGGCCGCCTTCGGGCTTGCATTGCCTGCTGCTTCGCGGCACGTTCGTTGGCTGGTGGGCGGCGCTGAGCCTTCCGATGACGAGCTGGAAGCCTACCAAAAGGCCGTGTGTGCGGCCGTGGACGCATTCGCCGAGTTCGGCGAGGGGCAGGTCGGCGGGTTTTCCATCGGGGACTTCAAGGTGACACACTACGAGGATGAGGGAACGACCGGCGAGGAGATTGCCACCGCCGACGCTTTGAAGGAGCTCGTCGGCACCTCGCTCGCGTTCTGCGGAGTGAGATGATGAGGAGCCTGCGGCCGATACCATTACGTTTGCTGGCCGAGGATGCCGTGGTGCGGGTGCCTGACGGAACTGGTGGCTATGCCGAGGGCGTAACCGTGTCTCACGTGCGGTTCGTGCAGACGCAGAGCGTAGTGGATGATAGTCACAGGAATGCCGATGCTGGCAGCGGCAAGGTCTACGTCGATGCGCTTAACAGCGACGGTGCCTTCGAGGTGCCTGCGGGGTCGCGCATCGACATCGGCGGGCATTCCTACCTCGTGGCCGAGTGCAAGCGGTGCGAGGACTTCAACGGGCGTGTGCACCACTGGGAGCTGGTGGTGAGATGAGCTGTGCGGACTCGATTGCGAAACTGCTGGTAGACGCCCACTTCTCATGTTACTTCTCAAAAGTTTGCCCATCGGCGTTGGACTGCGCTGAGCCCATCGTAGTCGTCGAGGGCGCTTTCTCGCGTGACTCTCGGCTGGCCGAGGAGGAGCGCGGGTCTGTCGTGGTGACCGTGCTGGTGGTGCGGGAGGTCATGGCCGATGCGGAGTCCGTAGCCCTTGCCGCCGAGCTTGCGGTGCGCAGGGCCGACTGGGAGCCGTACGCGGATGCTGGCAGCTGTCGGATCGTGGGCATCGACACTGCGGCACCCGCCTTCAAGGAACGCGATTCGAGCGGGCGGTACGTTTGGGCGTTCGACGTGACGTGCATGGTGGTGAGGTCGCTGTGAAAGAGAAGGATGCAGACAAGCGAAAGGACGGTCGTGACGACGAGTTACGGCTTCTCGCCGAGCCCGTGGTCCAGAAGCCCAGGAAGGGCGGCTCCGTGGACGAGATGAGCCTGGAGTCACGGCGTCGTGCCATCGCATACGGCAGGGCTAGGGGTAACGTATGAGGTCAATCGTCTACAACGGGGTCGATCTCTCGGAATTGTGCTCCGCCGAGGTCATCGAGAAGGTCACGCTGCCCGTGGTGCCGGAAACGATGGTGGTGCCTGGGCGTGCCGGTGCGCTGCTCATCTCCGGTCGTATACCGCCAAGGCTGGTGCGGGTGCGGCTTTTCATGGATGCGGGTTTCAGGCCGGGGGCCAACGGGCTGGCGGACATCAGGCATAGAGTCTATGCGGCGCTGTGCTCGACATCCGGCGGGGCGCTGCGGCTGCCCGACGAGCCGGAGTACGAGTACCGCAACGCCGTCTGCACCGATGCAAGCTCGTGGTCGTCGCTTTTCGAGGACGGTGAGGGCGAGGTCCTATTCACGCTGCTCGATCCCGTGGCCTA
>CADAKR010000008.1 GCA_902788545.1 uncultured Coriobacteriaceae bacterium | reverse complement strand
GCGCATCCTCGAATCGCGTCTCGACAACGTCGTGTTCCGCCTGGGCTTCGCCCGCACGCGCAAGGAAGCGCGTCAGACGGTCACGCATGGTCATATCACCGTCAATGGCAAGCGCGTCGACATCCCGTCGTACCGCGTGCGTCCGGGCGACCTGGTCGCCGTGGCGCCGAAGGCCAAGGAACTGCTCGTCATCAAGAGCGCCCTGGTCAGCAACGAGCGCGTGTCGGTTCCGGCTTGGCTGGAGGTCGACATCGAGAAGTTGCAGGGCAGCGTGCTCTCGCTTCCCACTCGCGATCAGATCGATCTCGACATTAACGAGCAGCTGATCGTCGAACTTTACTCGAAGTAATCGCGCCGTAAGTTAAGGAGGCTTATCACACATGACAGAGTTCATGAGGCCGACAGTTACAACGGAAGAAGTCAACGAGACCGTCGCGCGTTTCATCGTCGATCCGCTCGAGCGCGGCTACGGCAACACGCTGGGCAACTCGCTGCGCCGCGTGCTGCTCTCTTCGCTCGACGGCGCGAAGGCGACCGCCATCCAGATCGAGGGCGTCCAGCACGAGTTCACCACCGCCGAGGGCGTCATCGAGGACATCACCGACATCGTCCTGAACGTCAAGGGCTTGGTGTTCCAGGCGCTCAACAACGACATCGAGGAAGCGGTTGCGCATGTGTCCGCCGAGGGCCCGTGCGTGGTCACCGGCGCCGATCTGCAGGTCCCGACCGAGTTCACGCTCATCAACCCCGATCACGTCATCGCGACGGTTGCCGACGGCGGCCAGCTCGAGATGTCGATTCGCATCGGCGTGGGCCGTGGCTACGTGTCCGCCGAGCGCAACAAGCGCACCGAGGACCCGATCGGCATCATCCATGTCGACTCGCTGTTCTCGCCGGTTCGCCGTTGCACGATGAACGTTACCAACACGCGTGTGGGTCAGCGCACCGACTACGACAAGCTGGTGCTCGAGGTTGAGACCGACGGCTCCATCAAGCCGGTCGACGCTGTTCTCTCCGCCGTCAACATCATCAACCAGTACATGGGCGCATTTATGGCGCTGGCCGAGGTCGAGGGCGAGGAAGAGGTCGAGGTCGTCTCGATTTTCGCGCCCGAGGGCCAGGAATCCAACGCCGAGCTGGACAAGCAGATCGAAGACCTCGACCTGTCCGTGCGCTCGTACAACTGCTTGAAGCGCGCCGGCATCCACTCGGTGCGCCAGCTGGTCGAGTTCTCCGAGAACGACCTGCTCAACATTAGGAACTTCGGTGCCAAGTCCATCGAGGAAGTGAAGGACAAGCTCATCTCGATGGGCCTGAACCTCAAGCTGTAATAGGAGATTCGGAATTATGAGACACAACTACAAGGGTCGCAAGCTCGGCACCGATGCGTCGCACACCAAGGCGATGAAGCGCTCGCTGACCGCCGCGCTTCTGTACAACGACCGCATCAAGACGATCGAGTCGCGTGCGAAGGAGATTCGTCCCGAGGTCGACCGCATCATCACGTGGGCTAAGAAGGGCGACCTTCATTCCCGCCGTCTGGCCATCGCCCGTCTGGGTGGCGGCGAGCAGAACAAGGAAATCGTCCGCGAGGTCTTCGAGAAGGTCGCGCAGGGCATGTTCGCCGACCGTCAGGGTGGCTACACCCGCATCATGAAGCTCGGTCCCCGCAAGGGCGACGGTGCTCCCATGGTGATCATGGAGCTGTGCACCGAGCCGGTGCAGAAGAAGTCGAAGGCTGCAGCCGAGCCGAAGAAGGCCACCAAGGCCAAGAAGGCCGAGAAGGTCGTCGAGGAGAAGGAAGCCGTCGAAGAGCTCGAGGCTGTTGAGGCCGAGGTCGTCGAGGAAGCCGAAGAGGCCGTCGAGGCTGCCGACAAGGCTGCCGAGGTCGAAGAGGCCACCGAGGCTGCCGAGGTTGCCGCCGAAGCCGAGGAAGCCGCCGAAGAGGCTGCTGAAGAGGTCGCCGAGGACGTGGCCGAGGCCGCGGAAGAGGCCGCCGAGGAAGCTGCCGAATAGAGCTTCAACGTTCACGCACGAAAGGCCGCCTACGGGCGGCCTTTTTTTGTGGGTTTTCGGGAACCCGCGGGGCCTTTCTCTCCTGTCCCCGATAACCCACGTTCGGTCTAGTTTTTGATGGCGGCTTTCAACAGGGGCATGATGGAGTCGAACAGTTCCTTGTCGTCGGTCATGTCAAGCTGTTTTTTCGCGACGTCGTTGAACAAGTGGGTTGTGTTCAGGACGCCGGCCTTGTCGTCAAGTTCGACGTGGACGATGGTGTCGCGGCCCGGGTTGGCTTCGAGCTGCAAGGTGATGCCGGCGTTTTCGAGCGCATCGGGCGCGTCATTCTCGTTGCTGTACAACATGAGGTTGACGCTTGTTTCCCCAGATGCGTCATCGGCCATGACGGCGGGGCGGTGGTTGGCGTCGTTCACCTGGTTCGCGTCGTAATAGCGCTCGTACATCGCGTTGTCGACATGCCAGATCACCACGCCGCCCGGGCCAAGGTAATCGGGCGCCAAGCTGACGTCGTGGCCTTCTGCCTGGCGATTCTCCACGAGGAAGTACTCGTCCGGGTCGCTCGTGGGGATGATGAGGGCGGTGTAGCCGGAATCGGATAGCTGGCTCGACACGCGGAAGTCGCCGCTGCGTGCCACGATGGTCGGCTCGGTCCAGCCCAGCGCATAACGGCTCCACGCGTCGAGCGACGTGGGGATGTTGCGCAGGCCGTCGCCCATGTCGGCGTATTGCCAACCGCCCTCGTCCATAAGGCTCAGCGGTCCGATTTTGCTATCGCTCCAGGCGCCCTCCGTGTACTTGACGGCATACAAGTCAGGCAGCCCCAAGGCGTGCCCCAGTTCGTGGTAGACGATTCCCAGCGGTTCGTATTCGGCGGTTTCGATGGGGTCGTATTCCTCCCAATAACGCTCTGATATGGCGATATACGTTTCGAAGCGCAGGTTGTCGACCGTCTGGTCACGAGCGCTGGTGAAAGCGAGAATGCCTGCGTGTGCCCACATGAGCGGAACGTCCGTCCTGCGGAAGTCGGTGATCGGCGACGCTTCGTAGCCCGCGATGCAAAGGCAGATTGCAAGTTCATCCTGCGAAATGACGCCATCGCCGTTCGTGTCGTAGGCTGAGAAATCGATACGGGAAGATGCGGCGTCGAGCGCCCGCATGACCATCTGCGCGAAATCGCTGGTCACGTCGCGGTCGACGTTCACGGCCCCCCATGCGTCATGGCGCTCGCGCAACGTCACGTGGATGACGCCGTCGTCAACACGGTCGGCGTTGTTCGTGTTGTCGTCGACACCCGTCTCGCTCGTCTCCTTCGCAGGCGTGAAGGTAAAGGAGCCTCCCGACATGTCGCGGTAATACGAAGCGGGGGATTCCCCTTCGCTGAACAGCGCAGCCGACCAGTTGTAATCATCGTCATAGAGAACGGCGGCCTCGGGATCGCTGCCTCCGTCGTATTCGACCACGATCATGACGAGTGGGATTTCGTGCACTTCGTCGGCGTGTGCCGCATAGGCGGGAAACAGGGCAGCGACAAGCGCGAGCATCGCCGCCGCCGTGATCTGTCCAAGTCGCAGTTTCATGATGCCATGATAATGCAACGAAAGGCGCGGACATCCGCTCGCCTGCAACGTGTATGCAAGTTGGAATCTTCAACCCGGACGTTTCGCTTCGAGCCGGACGTCCGGCTCGAAGCGAAACGTCCGGGTTATTGCGGTGCGGTTTGGCGCCTAGTGTCCGCCGCCGGCCATCATCTTGGCGGCGTGCGGGAGGGCGGCCACGATGCCGTCCCAGTTCTCGCGCGCGGCCTTCTCGCTGCCGGGCAGGTTGATGACGATATGGCGCCCACGCTGCATGCACAGCGCGCGCGACAACATGGCGTAGGGCGTGATAGCCAGCGAATGGGCGCGCATGGCCTCGGCGATGCCGGGAACGTTGCGGTCGCACACGTCCTGGGTGGCCTCGGGCGTGACGTCGCGCAGCGAAAGCCCGCTGCCGCCGCATGTCAGCACGATGTCGGCGTCGATCGTGTCGCACGCTTCGACGATGGCGGCCGCGATATCGGCGCGTTCGTCCTTCACGATGACGCGGCTCGCACACTCCCAGCCGTTCTCGGCGATGAGGCCCTCGAGCGCCGCGCCCGCCGTGTCCTCCTCGATCGAGCGCGTGTCCGAGCACGTCACGATTGCGAATTTCAGATCTGCCATTACAGCAGCACCTCCTCGGGAATGTCGAGCAGCACGCAATCGACGAGCTCGCCGACCTCGTATGTGCGGCTTTCGCCTTCGGGCAAGATGACGAAGCAGTTCGCCTTCTGGATGGGGCCGAACAGGCCCGAGCTCTGGTTTTTCGCCGGCGTGACCAGGTAGCCCTCATCGTCCTTCGAAAGCGTGGCGCGGTTGAAGATGCGACGCGGATCCTTCTTCTTCTGGGCGGCGGTCAGGCGGGCCTTCACGATGGGCCGCTCGAAATGCGAGTAGCCTTGCATCTTGCGCAGCGCCGGACGGACGATCATCTCGAAGCCGAGGTAAGCCGCCGCCGGGTTGCCGGGCAGGCCGAACACGGGTGTGCCGTTCACGATGCCGAACGTCTGCGCCTTGCCCGGGCGCATGTTCACGGTGGACATGAGCAGCTCGCCGGCATCGTCGACGACTTTCTTGATGAAGTCGTAATCGCCGTTGGCGGCACCTCCGCTCGTGACGACGAAGTCATAATCGGCGGTTGCAGCCACGACCGTGGCACGCAGGCCCTCGAAATTGTCGGGCGAAATGGGCAGCACGGTGGGGATGGCACCTGCGTCGATGGCACATGACGCGAGCGCGTAGCTGTTGGAATTGCGGATCTTGCCTTGCGTGGGCACCTCGGTCGGCTCGACCAGCTCGGAGCCGGTGGCGATGATGGCCACCGTGGGGCGGCGGTACGTCGTGCAGCGCGTGACGCCGCAACCTGCCAAAAAGCCAACGCCAGCAGAGTGGACGACCTCGCCCGCGTGAACGATGACCTCGCCGGCTTTCGCCTCTTCGCCGGCTGCGCGGATGTTGTCGCCTGCGGCAGCCGCCTTGGTGAACGCCACGCGGCTGCCTTCGCGGCCATCGCCGGCAACCACGTCGACGACCTCGTATTTCACGACGGCATCGGCCGCCTTGGGAAGCGGGGCGCCCGTCATGATGCGCACGCATTGGCCTTCCTCGATGGCGCCGTCGTACCATGCGCCCGCCGGCACTTCGGCGATGACGTCGAGCTCGACCGGCGCATCGGGTGCGGCGCCTTCCAATTGCGCGGCGCGCATGGCGAAACCGTCCATGGCCGCGTGCGCGAACGGCGAGATGTCTATGTCGCTCGTCAGGTCGTCGGCGGCCACGCGCCCGATCATGTCGAGAATGCCGACTTCTTCAACTTCCAACGCCTCGACGTGCGCCAAGACCAGCTCGCGCGCATCTTCCAGCGAAATCAACTCGGGTACAGCCACAGTCGTTCCTTTCAAGCCTTCGAGCGCAAGTCCCGAAGGGGCGCTTTCACGACGTCCGCCTGCTTCGGTTGACGGATGCCGTGAAAGCGCTCCTGCGAGGTTATCGCGCTTGCAAAACAGTTGCGCCCCCGAAAAGGGAGCGCAACCATCATACCGCGATTTATCCCGAAACGAGAATGTTTCTTTTAACGCTTGATGTTGTAGAACGCTGACATGCCGGCGTAAACGGCCTGCGTCTCGAGTTCTTCCTCGATGCGCAGCAGCTGGTTGTACTTCGCCACGCGGTCGGAACGGCACGGCGCGCCGGTCTTGATCTGACCGGTGTTGCACGCCACGGACAAGTCGGCGATCGTGGTGTCCTCGGTCTCGCCGGAGCGGTGCGACATGACGCAGGTGTAGCCGTGGGTCTTGGCCAGTTCGATGGCCTCGAGCGTCTCGGTCAGCGAGCCGATCTGGTTCACCTTGATGAGGATCGCGTTGGCGCAGCCCAGCTCGATGCCCTTGGCCAGACGCGCCGAGTTCGTGACGAACAGGTCGTCGCCGACGAGCTGCACCTTGTCGCCGATGCGGTCGGTGAGCTTCTTCCAACCATCCCAGTCTTCCTCGGCCATGCCGTCCTCAATCGAGATGATCGGGAATTCGTTGACGAGGGCCTCCCAGTAGTCGACCATCTCGTCGCTCGAGAGCTCGCGGCCTTCGCCCGCCAACACGTACTTGCCCGTCTCGGCGTTGTAGAACTCGGTGGAAGCCGGGTCCATGGCGAACATGATGTCGGTGCCAGGCTTGTAGCCGGCGGCCTCGCACGCCTTCACGATGTACTCGAGCGGCTCCTTGTTCGTCTTGAAGTTCGGTGCGAAACCGCCCTCGTCGCCCACGCCGCCGCCGAGGCCCGCATCGTGCAGGACCTTCTTCAGCGTGTGGTAGATCTCGGCGCCCCAGCGCAGCGCCTCGGCGAACGTGGGGGCGCCGACCGGCATGATCATGAATTCCTGGAAGTCGACGTTGTTGTCGGCGTGCACGCCGCCGTTCAGGATGTTCATCATGGGGGTGGGCAGCAGGTGCGCGTTCGGGCCGCCGACGTACTTGTACAGCGGCAGGCCGGCTTCCTCGGCTGATGCCTTCGCGCAGGCCAGCGACACGCCCAGGATGGCGTTCGCGCCGAAGTTGCCCTTGTTGTCGGTGCCGTCGAGCGCGATCATGGCGTCGTCGATGGCGCGCTGGTCGTCGGATTCAAGGCCCACCAGCTCGTCGGCGAGCTCGGTGTTCACGTGCTCGACCGCCTGCTTGACGCCCTTGCCCAGGTAACGGTCCTTATCGCCGTCGCGCAGCTCGACCGCCTCGAAGGCGCCTGTGGAAGCACCGGAGGGAACCATCGCGCGCCCCATGGCGCCGCTTTCAAGAACAACCTCCACCTCAACGGTGGGATTGCCGCGCGAATCGAGAACCTCGCGCCCGTACACGTCGATGATCATGCTCATGGGTACCCTCCTTGAAACACCTGATTGGACTGTGCGTTCATGATAGCACTCAGCCAGACGAAACGGCATGAGGGAAAGCGGCCGGGAACGGAACGGCCTTCCGCCATGCCCTCGCCGCCCGCATTCGCGCAATGGTCCTCGGGGCAGGGGGGAAGGCCGAAAAGGGCCAAAAGGGGAGTATCCCCAATTGGCCCTTTTCGGCACTGGCTTACTTTGCCCGCATGCCGTAGCAGCGGGCATCCATGGCTTCTGCCAGGTTGTCGGCGTGGCGGAACAGGCCGACGAACACGGCGGAGAAGGCGGCGCCCCAGATGCGCAGCTTGTTCGCGAACGGACCCGACAGCTCGGCGCCACGCGACTTTTGGGCGGCGCGCACGGTTTCGAACTCGCTTTCGATGACGGGGATGAACCGCAGGCTGAGCGCGAGCGTGAAGGCGATGTCGTCGACGGGCACGTGAAGGTGGCGCAGCGGCCCGATGAACCAGCGGAACGCATCGAGCAGGGCGGATGGCGATGTGGTCAGGCACACGATGAAGCTCGCCGCAACGAGGGCCACCATGCGCACGCCGAAGAAGAGCCCCGTGCCCAGGCCGTCAAGCGACGGGTTTGCCACCACGTTGAACAGCGCCGAAAACGCCGCCAGCACATACACGGGCACGAGCATGCCGTTCACCCGCGCAAGCGGAACCCGCGCGACGCCCAAGGCGATGATGACGGCCAACGCGCATGCGCCCAGCCCCCACCAGGTGCGCACGAAGAAGATGCCGATGGAAAACGCCAGCAGCACGAGTATCTTCACCCGTGCATCGCAGCGGTGCAGCGGGCTGTCGCCCGGCACGTATGTCAACGCCCGAAATTGCATTCGCTCAGTATAGCAACCACCCAGCACCCAAAACTGGACGCTTGCCTCAGAGGCGCACGTCCACCTCTGAGGCAAGCGTCCACGTGAGTGGTTCCTGAGGGAAAAGGTGTTTCCAAATGGCGTATGATGGGCGTACTACCATTCTCGACAGGGAGCGCTCATGAACGATTTGCCAAATGGGTTCACGGGATTCGCGGGTGTTGATCGCGAAGGGTTCGAATCGGCGGCCGACGCCATCCGCCGCCAGCACGAGGAAAGGCCTGCGGCCGAGCCGGCCGTGCACGGGTCGTTCCAGTACGCACGCGACCTCGATTCGGGGCGCCGGGTGGAAACCGAGCTGCCCTTCGACGTCGACAAAATCGACGATATCCCGCCGCTCGACCAACGCTGGGCCTGGGTGGAAATCGATTTGTCCGCCATCCGCCACAACGTCGCCGAAACCAGGCGCTTCTTGAAACCGCGCTGCCGCATGACGGCGGTCGTGAAGGCCGACGCCTATGGCCACGGAGCCGTCGAGGTGTCGAAGGCGGCCCTCGGTGCGGGCGCCGACCGTTTGGCTGTGGCCACCGTCCCCGAGGCCGTCGAGTTGCGCAAGGCCGGCATCACGGTGCCCATCCTCATCCTGGCGCAGCCGCCTATCACCTCCATCCCGCTGCTTTTGGGCTACCACATCATACCCACCGTCTACGAGCCCGATTTCGCCGTCGCCTACGGGGAGGCGGCCGACCTGCATGGCGTGAAGGCCCCGTACCATCTGGCCGTCAACACGGGCATGAACCGCATCGGCGTGCGCTTCGACCAGGTGGTCGAGTTCCTGCATCAAGTGAGCTTCCATCGCGCGCTCGAACTGGAAGGCGTGTTCACGCACTACGCGACGGCCGACAGCCCCGAGACGCTCGATTTCAACATTCAAGCGAACCGCTTCGTGGATGCCGTCAACGCCATCCAGGCGGCGGGCTTCGAGCCGGGTATCGTGCATTCTGCCAACTCGGCCTCGATTTACCGGTATCCCGACGTGCATTTTGACATGGTGCGCCTCGGCGTCTCGCTGTATGGCCTGCACCCGTGCCCTGAAACACGCAACCTCGTCAACCTCCGCCCGGCCATGAGCGTGCATGCGCGCATCACCGACACGCGGCTCGTTCCCATGAGCGAGGGCGTGTCGTATGGCCTGCATTACCGCAGCCCCGGCTCGGTGAAGATCTGCACCGTCCCCGTCGGCTATGCCGACGGCCTGCGCCGCGGCCTTTCGAGCAACACCGACTTCATCATGGGCGGACGCTACTTCCGCCAGGTGGGCAACATCTGCATGGACCAGTGCATGTTCGAAGTCGACATGCGCAGCTACGGCACGCGCGAGCGCATCGACCCGCAGGTCGGCGACGAGGTGATCATCGTCGGATCGCAGGGAATCGCCGAGGTGACACTCGACGAGATGGCCGACAAGCTCGGCACCATCCATTACGAGCTGGCCTGTGGCTTCGGAATCAGGATGAAGAGGATCTATGTCTAGCAAACCGCACATTCCGCTCGACGAGCTGCGCGCGCAAGTGGCCTCCTGCCATGCGTGCCCGCTGGCCGAAGGGCGCACGCAAACCGTGTTCGGCGACGGAAACCCGAACGCCCGCGTGCTGTTCGTCGGCGAGGCGCCGGGCAAGAACGAGGACCTGCAAGGCGTGCCGTTCGTGGGCAAGGCGGGGCAGAACCTGAACACGCTGCTCGAAATCGCCGGCCTGCAACGCGAAGACGTGTTCATCGCCAACGTGCTGAAGTGCCGCCCGCCTGGAAACCGCGACCCGCGCCCCGAGGAAATCGAGGTGTGCACGCCGTTCCTGCGCGAGCAGACGCGCACGATCGACCCCGAGTTCATCGTGACGCTGGGAAACTTCGCCACGAAGTTCATCCTGAAGACCGACATGGGCATCACGCGTTTGCACGGCACGCTGCAGAAAGCGGGCCGTTTCAAGGTGTTCCCGATCTACCATCCGGCTGCGGCCATTTACGACCACTCGAAGTGGGAAGCGCTCGAAAACGACTTCGCCACGCTGGGAAGGCTGCTGAAGGAATGATGCGGCAGCGGGGCTGGACCCCGCTGTCACATTCGCGAAAGGACAGGCCATGACCGAATTCGACCCGATTGCTTACATCAACGAACCGCGGTGGCAGAAGGTGCGGTTGGGGCTCGACCGCACGCGCGAGCTGCTCGACCGCATGGGACGTCCGCAGGACAAACTGAAGTTCGTGCACGTGGCGGGAACGAACGGCAAGGGATCGACCTGCGCCTACATCGCCAGCGTGCTGCAGGCGGCGGGGTATCGCACGGGCTTGTTCACAAGCCCCTACATCATCGACTTCGAAGAGCGCATACGCGTGAACGGCGAGAACATCCCGAAAAGCGACCTGCTCGACGTCACGTTGTTCGTGCGCGAGCATGCCGAGGCCATGGCAAAGGCCAACGGCGAGCATCCCACCGAATTCGAGCTCATGACCGCCGTGGCGTTCGAGCATTTTGCCCGCTCGCAATGCGACATCGTGGTATGCGAGGTGGGGATGGGCGGCCGGCTCGACTCGACGAACATCATCGACGCGCCCGAAGTCGCCGTCATCGTGCGGCTCGGGCTCGACCACACGGACATGCTCGGCGACACCATCGAGGCCATCGCGGGCGAGAAGGCGGGCATCATCAAGGCGGGGTCGACGGTCGTGTCGTGGCCGCAGGACGACGAAGGGGCCATGAAGGTAGTCGAACAGAAGGCGGCCGAATGCGGCTGCGAGCTCGTCGTGCCCGATTTCGACGCGCTGCTGGTGCGCGATATCGACGAGATGGGCGTGCGCAAGTTCTTCTACGACGGGCGCCTGTTCCACACGCGCTTGCTCGCAAGCTATCAGCCGTACAACGCGGCGCTCGCCATCGAGGCCGCCTGCGCGCTTGCCCGCCGTGGTTGGAACATCGAATACGATACCATGGTCGAGGGCATATACCAGACCAGCTGGCCCGGTCGCTTCGAAGTCGTGTCAACGGGCCAGCCGACCATCATCGTCGACGGCGGGCACAACCCGCAGGGCGCGGCCGTCCTGGCCGAAAGCCTGCGCGACGTGTTCCCGGGCAGGCGCATCACGTTCCTCATGAGCGTGCTGGCCGACAAGGATTATCCGGGCATGATCGCCGAGGTGTTGCCGCTTGCAGGCGCGTTCGTCTGCGTCACGCCGCCGAACCCGCGCAAGCTCGAGGCAGCCGATCTCGCCGAGGCCATCCGCGCGCAAGTAGGCGATGCCGATGTGCAGATCGCCGTGGCGTCGAGCTTCGCCGAGGGCGTTGAAAAGGCCCGCCAGATAGCGGGCCTTGGGACGATTTGCGCGTTCGGCAGCCTTTACTCGATTTCGGAAATCAAAAAGGCGCTCGCATCGTAAACGGCGTTGCGGGAACGCTTTTGCGCAAGGCCGATGGGCCTTCGGCCCCCTGCGGCCCGATTGCTTCGCGGGGCAGCTTCACGTGGCTGTTCAACGGCGAAAAAAGAGGGGCGCCACGAAAGCACCCCCCACGGAGCCAACTGAAAAGCTGGCTTACAGGCTCTCGATGTGGGCGATGACGTCGCCGACGTTGAGCAAGCCTTCGGGCTCGCCGAAATCGATGTCGAGCATGTCCTCCAAATCGCAGATGAGCTGCACCATGTCGAGCGAGTCGATGTTCAGCGAATCGAACGTGGATTCCTCGGTGACGCTTTCAGGTGCGATGTCGAGGTTTTCGGCCAGAATAGCGCGGATGGCGTCGATGGTCGTCATGGGTCCCCCGTTCTAGAGCGCTTGCTTCAGCAGGCCGTAGCCGCCCTCGCCACGGCGGTACAGCACGCAGAACGCCTCGGTGTCGCGGTCGATGAAGGCGTAGAAGTCGTGGCCGAGCAGGTCGATCTGGATGAGCGCCTCCTCCTCGGTCATCGGCTCGAATTCGATTTCCTTCGTGCGCACGACCTCGTCTTCGGCGGCAAGGTCGGCCATGAGGGCGTCAAGGTCAAGGTCGCCCGTGCCGTCCATGTTCCTGATGGAGGCCGGATCGCCATGGGCGCCGGCGCGCACCTTGCGGTCGATGACGCGCGTCTTGTACTTGCGCAGCTGGCGCAGCACCTTTGCAGCGGCCACGTCGATGGCGGCGTACATGTCCTGCTCGTCTTCCTCGACGCGCACGACGTTGCCCTTCGTGCGGATGGTGACCTCGCACTGGCAGGGCAGGGCGATGGACGGATTCTTCTTCACGGACAACACGACCTCCGCGTCGAGCGGGTCGATGTCCATGACCTTCATGGAGTTGCCGATCTTCTCCTCGGCGTACTGACGCAGTGCATCGGAAACAGTCATTTTGCGTCCGGTTACGATGATCGCCATGGTGTACCTCTTCTGTCGTGGGCGAATAAAAAACAGACGTCAGGCGGTTGAGCTTGTGTGCGCCCTCCCTTCTTCAAGCTGCAAAGAACAGGATAGCGCAAAACGGTGTATGTAACAAACGTCACGGGGCTGACGTTGCATCTGTGTAACGTTCGTCCGCAGCCCCTGTTGCGGCAGCTCGCGTTTTATACTTCCCCTGAACGATTGAAGGGTCGTCGAAAGGAAGCGAAGTGAAAACCGCCGCAATCGTGCTGGCCGCCGGCGCCGGCACGCGCATGAAGTCCGAAAAGCCGAAAGTCGCCCACGAGGTGTTGGGCAAGCCGCTCGTGAACTGGGTGGTCGATGCCGCCGAGGAAGCGGGCGTCTCCACGATCGTGGCCGTGGTCGGGCACAAGCGCGAGCAGGTAATTCCCCTTGTCGAGGACAAGGCGCGCATCGTCGTGCAAGCCGAGCAGCGCGGCACGGCCGATGCGGTGCTCTCGTGCGCTGACGAGCTGGCGGATTTCGACGGCTCGGTGCTCGTGCTGTCAGGCGATTGCCCGCTCATCTCGGCGGAGACGATGCGCGCCCTCGCCGACCTGCGCGAACGCGAAAACGCGGCAGTGGTTGTGTTGACCATGCGCCCGGAAGACCCCTTCGGCTACGGCCGCATTATCCGCGACGAGGACGGCCGGGTCGCCCGCATCGTCGAGCAGAAGGACGCCACGCCGGAAGAAGCCGCGGTGGGCGAGTGCAACTCCGGCTTCTACTGCTTCGATGCGAAGGCGCTCTTCGATGCCCTCGGGCAGGTCGGCAGCGATAACGCGCAGGGCGAGTTCTACCTGACCGACGTGCTCGAGATCAGCCGCAACGCCGGCCGTGCCGTGCTGGCGTTCGAAGCCGCCGACGTGACCGAGTGCCTGGGCATAAACACGCCCGAGCAATTGGCCGAAATCGAGCGCATCGCCCGCAAGCGCGCGGGTTCGGCATAGTAAACTGATTCCACCGATCAACGGGAAGCAGGCTGGACGCCTGCCTCTGAGGCAAACGTCCAATTCGCCTGAGAACGACGAAGCGCAAGGAGCGACGCATGACGGAAATGACCAAAACGATGATGCTGTGCTCGGGTTCGGTGAACCGGGCCCTGGCCGAGGGAATCGCCCGCGAGCTGGGCGTGTCGCTGGGCAACATGAAGCACGAGAAGTTCGCGAACGGCGAAATCTACGCCCGCTACGTCGACAGCGTGCGCGGCGCCGACGTGTTCATCGTGCAATCGGTGTGCTCGGGCAACGACTATGACGTGAACGACGCCCTGATGGAGCTGCTCATCATGGCCGATGCCGCCCATCGCGCCTCGGCCCGTTCGGTGTGCGCCGTCGTCACGCATTACGGCTATGCGCGCCAGGAGCGCAAGGCCGCGCCGCGCGAGCCCATCACCGCGCGCCTGGTTGCCGACCTCATCGAAGTCGCAGGCGTCGACCGCGTCATCGCCATCGACTTGCACCAGGATGCCATCCAGGGCTTCTTCAGCGGTCCCGTCAACCACATGACGGCCATGCCCATTTTCGTCGATTACTACAAAAACAAGGGCTTCGACCCCGGCAAGCTGTGCGTCGTCTCGCCCGATGTGGGCCGCGCGAAGGCAGCCAAGAAGTTCCAGACGCTGCTCGACGCCGACATCGCCATCATGCACAAGGACCGCCCGCGTCACAACCAGTCCGAGATCACGGCGCTCATCGGCGACGTCACCGGCAAGATCTGCCTCATCAACGACGACATGATCGACACGGCCGGCACGCTGTGCGCCGCTGCCGACACGCTCATCGCGCGCGGCGCCGAAAGCGTTTACGTGTGCGCCACCCACGGCCTGTTCAGCGGCCCGGCTTACGAGCGCATCGAGAACTCGAAGATCTCGGAAGTCGTCGTGACCGACGCCGTGCCCGTGCCGCTCGAGCGCCAGACCGGCAAGATCAAGGTGCTTTCCATCGCCCCGCTCGTCGCCAAGACCATTCAGTGCGTCTATGGCAACGACAGCGTTTCCAAGCTCTTCGATTAGCTGGTGCGCAGGTTCATGTGCGGGGTGCCCCTCAGGCGCCTCCGCGCAAAGGGGTAAGGCGTATCGAGTTGGAAAGGCGGCAAGAAGCCGTCCCTGTGGTTTCGCTGAAGAGTCGCGATAGGAGATAACCATGAACGACTTCGTGTTCTGCTCGCCGACCAAGTTCGTGTTCGGACGCGATGCAATTGACCAGACGGGTGCCGAGTTGGCGGCAGCCGGGTTCGGCAAGGTGCTGCTCGTGTACGGCCAGGGCTCGGTCGTGCGCTCGGGGCTGCTCGACCGCGTGAAGGCAACGCTCGACGCTGCGGGCGTGTCGTATGCAGAAGCGGGCGGCGCGCGTCCGAACCCCGACGTGAGCTGGGTGCGCGAGGCCATCGAGAAGGCGCGCACCGAGCAGGTCGACGGCGTTCTCGCCATCGGCGGTGGCTCGGTCATCGACGCGGCGAAAGCCACGGCGTTCGGCGTGCCCTACCAAGGCGACGTGTGGGATTTCTTCGTGAAGAAGCAGCCCATCGAGGCTTGCTTGCCGATAGCGGTCGTGCTGACGATTCCCGCCGCGGGGTCGGAGGCTTCTTCATCGTGCGTCATCAGCTGCGATGCTGAGAACCGCAAGCTCGGCACGAACGGCGACATCTTCCGCCCGAAGCTCGCCATCATGGACCCGCGGGTCACGTTCACGCTTCCTACCTACCAGACGGCGGCCGGCGTCACCGACATGATCGCGCACATCTGCGAGCGTTACTTCAGCGGCGTAGGCGCGGTTCCCGTGACCGACAACATCGCGACCGGCCTCATCGTCGCCTTGATGGAGGCGGCGCCCCGCGTGCTCGAGCAGCCCGACGACTACGATGCGCGCGCCACGATCATGTGGGCGGGCACGCTGGCCCATAACGACATCGCAGGTTGCGGGCGCAGCCTGGTTCCGACCGCACGCGCGGGCGGCTGGGAAAGCCATGCGCTCGAACACGAGCTGTCGGCGCATCACCCCGAGATCACGCACGGCGCCGGCTTGGCCGTCGTCATGCCCGCGTGGATGCGCTACGTGTGGAAAAGTGATCCGCAGCGCTTCCTGGATTTCGCTTCCGACGTGTTTGGCATCGAGCCGGTCGAAGAGGAGTTTTGCCCGCGCGACGAGGCAATCGAGGATGCCGTCACCGCGGCCATCGACGAGCTGCAGGCGTTCTTCCGCAGCTTGGGCATGCCCGCGACGCTCGCCGACTTCGGCCTTTCGCCTGCCGACATCGACCCGCTGCTCGAAACCCTGAAGGCGAGCAAGGGCGAGCCGTTCGGCGCCTTCCAGAAGCTCACCATGGAAGACGCCCGGGCAATCTACCTTAGCATGTTCTAGGAATCATCATGGCGAAGTGGCTCATAGCGGGCTTGGGCAACCCAGGCGAGGAATACGCCGAGACGCGGCACAACGCGGGTTTCCGCACAGTCGACATACTCGCCGGCGATTGCAGCGCGCGCTACTGGAAGAACGAGTGCGGCGCGTTGACGGCCAAGGGCGCGTATCGCGATGACGACGTCGTGCTGGCCAAGCCGCAAAGCTTCATGAACGCGAGCGGCAGCCCGGTGAAGAAGCTGCTCGACACATACGGCATCGACCCCGATCACCTCATCGTCATCCACGACGAGATCGACATCGACCCCGGCACCGTGCGCGTGAAGTTCGGCGGCGGGCATGCGGGCCACAACGGCTTGCGCTCCATCTGCGACAAGCTCGGCACGCGCGATTGGTTCCGCGTGCGCTGCGGTGTTGGACGCCCGCCCGGGCGCATGGACGTGGCCGACTTCGTCCTCAGCGTGCCCAAGAAGGAAGCCGCCGATGATTTCGACTATGCGATCGGCCGGGCTGCTCAGGCAACGCTTTCCCTCATGAGCCAGGGGCTCGAGAAAACCCAGCAGGATTTCAACGGATAACCTGCACGCGGCGGCCTCGCCGTGCGCGCATGTGCGGCCAAGCAAGCGGCATGGCTTGTGCGCTATCATGTCCGCATGTCTGGAATCGAGCAAAACGCGGGTCGTCCCGAGTCGCGGGCGGGCGTCTACTGGCTGTTCGCGCTTGCCACCATCGGGGCGGCGCTGGGAAACCTTTCGCAAACGGGGCTCAACGCCATGCTGCCGTCGACCATGGCGGAACTCGGCGTGGGCGTCGAGGTGGGGCAGTGGCTGACGACGGGCTACATGCTCGTGTTGGGCGTGGCCGTCCCCATCGCCACGTTCCTCATGCGCAAGCTCGACGACAGGCGCTACCTCGTGCTTTCGTACAGCCTGTTCGTGGCAGGCTCGCTCATCGATTTCGTGGCGCCCGAATTCTGGTCGATGCTCGTAGGACGCATTCTGCAGGCCGTTTCGGTGGGCTTGCTCATCCCCAAGATGCAGACGATCGCCATGACCAAGTTCCCGCAGGGGCGGCAGGCGACCGCCATGGGCATCGCGGGCATCGCGCTCGGGTTCGCGCCGAGCATCGGGCCCACGGTGGGTGGCGGCCTTGACTACTCGTTCGGATGGCGAAGCTTCTTCCTCGTACTGCTCGTCCTGTCAGCGGTCATGCTCGTCTTGGTGTTCCTGCTCGTGAAGCGGTCGGATGCCGATGCTGATGCGAGCGCTCAGTTCGAAACGCTGTCGTTCATCTTGTCGACGCTGGGATTCGGCGGTGTGTTGCTGGGGCTGTCCCAAGCGAGCAGCTATGGTTTTGCGAGCTTATGGGTGTGGGCGCCGGTTGCCGTCGGCGTGGTGTGCCTCATCCTGTTCGTGCGCCGCCAGCTTCGCATCGACCAGCCGCTCATGGACATGGCCATCTTCAAGTCGCGCACCTTTGTCGACGCCCTGCTCGCATCGGTGTTCCTGTTCGCCAGCTATATGGGCGTCACGCTCATCATCCCGCTGTTCGTGCAGGACCTGCAAGGCGGGACCTCGCTTGACACGGGGCTCGTCACGCTGCCGACGGTGTTCACGGCCGTTCTCGTGAACCCGCTGTCGGGCATTTTGGCCGACAAGACCTCGCCGCGCCTTGCCGCCCTCATATTCGGCACGTTCCTGGTGACTGGCTCGGTTCTCAGCATGACGGTTGACGAAGGAACGCCGCTCTGGCTGCTTTCGGTGTACCAGACGCTGCGCGCGCCGCCGCCATTCCCTATCAAGCCGCCTTCGCCTTCTCGGCGCTCATGGCCATCCTGAGCATGCTCTTGATCGTGACCCGCGTGAAATAGCGATGCGACAGAGGCGTCTGACCACGCCATCCGCTCTTTTCATGCACTTGTACACGGCATGTAGGAGCGATGGGGGTTGAGTGTCGTCAGGGCTTCCTTTGATATTATGGTTACGACGTAAAACACGCATCTAACCCAAAGGGAGCGAAACATGAACAAGATGAAGCGATCGGCTCTCGCACTCGTACTGGCTTTCTCAATGGCGCTTGGCGCCGGTGCGCTGACGGCATGCGGTTCTTCCAGCTCTTCGGCATCGGCGAGCGCTTCGAGCGCCGCGGCCTCTGCGAGCGCTTCTGCGGCAAGCGGCACTGCGGCCAGCGGCGATAGCGCCAGCTCCGGCAGCGACGGCCAGGATGACTGCTTCGGTGACGACCTGCCCGCCAGGAAGAGCGACAATTCCAACGCGAGCAGCAACTAGGATCTCCATGGGCAAGACGTATCTCGAGTTGGTCGACGCCCAGGCGCAGGCCAACCCTGATCGCGCCGCGTTCGTCAACACGCGTGGCGAAAGCATCACGTACGCGCAGCTGAAAAGCCGCTCCGATGCCCTCGCGCGCTGGATAGCGGCGAACGAGAGCATTCCGCAGGGGTCTCCACTCGTGGTGTACGGCCACAAGAGCCCGCTCATGCTCGTGTGCTTTCTTGCCTGTGCGAAAAGCGGACATGCCTATGCGCCGGTCGACGTGGTGTATCCCGCCGCGCGTGTGGCCAGCATCATCGGGCAGCTGGGCGATACCGTGGCATTCGACACGCGCGGCACGCTCGCAGAGCTTCTCGGTCCAGAGGCATCTTGCCTCGTTTTCGACCCCGATGCCATCGAGGCAGCCTGTGCCGCACCGGCGGAAGAAGGCGCTTTTGCGCCCGTTCCCGTCGGCCCGCGCGATCCGCATTACGTCATCTTCACAAGCGGCAGCACGGGCACGCCGAAAGGCGTGGTCGTCACAGCCGACTGCCTGACGAACTTCACGAACTGGTTCTGCGCCAGCGCGTTTGCGGCGCCCGGTCCGCGCATCTGGTTCGACCGCGCGCCGTTTTCGTTCGATTTGTCGGTCACCGACTTGGCGGGCGCGCTCGCGCAAGGCGACACGATGTTCGCGCTCGAATCAGAAGCCGAGGCGAGCCTCGCGCTCACGTTCGAGGAGATGGGCAAGAGCGGCATGACCGATTGGGTGTCCACGCCGTCCTTCCTCGACCAGTGCCTGGCCGATCCCTCGTTCGGGCCGGATTTGCTGCCCGATCTGCGCCGCATGATATTCGTGGGCGAGACGCTGCGTCCCGAAACGGTCCGGCGCGCCTATGAGCGTTTTGACGACCTGAAGATCTTCAACGGCTACGGCCCGACCGAATCGACCGACATGGTCACGCTCTGCGAGATCACCGACGAGATGCTCGCAGCCGACAAGCCGCTTCCCGTGGGATACGCGCGTCCGGGAACGCGCCTGGCCATCCTCGATCCCGACACGCTCGAGGAGCTGCCGGTCAACACGGCCGGCGAGCTGTTCATCGTGGGTGACACGGTGGCGGCGGGCTACTGGGGGCGCGACGACCTGACGCAAGCCGCCTTCGCCAGCTGCCCCGACGCCATCGCCAAGGGCGAGCGCTCGTATCGCACGGGCGACGAGGCGCAGATCGACGATACGGGCATGCTGCATTTTCACGGGCGCCTCGACTTGCAGATCAAGCTGCACGGATACCGCATCGAGCTCGGTGATATCGAATCGGTCATCGGCGCGTTGTCGCAGGTTCAGTCGGTGTGCGTCTTGCCGGTGGTGCGCGAAAGCGTCATATCGCACCTTGTCGCGTGCGTGGTTCCCGCGGCCGATGTGTCCGAGCGCGGATTCAAGCTGTCGAAGCAGCTGAAGACGCTCGCACGGGAAAGCCTGCCCTCGTACATGATCCCGACGGCGTTCAAGTATCTTGACGAGTTGCCGCTTAACGCGAACGGGAAGGTCGATCGCAAGGCGCTGGCCGCACAGCTCGAGGACTAGCATGGGTTTTTACACCGAGCCGGCGTTCTTCATTGTGACCGCGGTGGTCGTGTGCATCGCCATCGTCATCGGGTTGCTTCAGAAGCCCTTGCACAAGTTCGGCTTGGTGGCTTCCATCGTCATGCTGGGCCTCCTGTTCAGCGAGTCGCTCGCCAGCCTGGTCTTCTTCCTTGCCTACCTCGTGTACTCGCTAGCGCTCGAAAAGTACGTCGAGCGCCTGTTCCGCATGAAGGACAGCCGCGCGGTGGCGAAGTACCGCGTGGCGCTTGCCTTGCAGATTGCGCCTTTGGCCGTGTACAAGGTGGGGGTCTTGTTCGATCCGACGTTCCTCGGCTTCATCGGCATTTCCTACATCACGTTCAAGGCGGTGCAGGTGCTCATCGAGTTGCGCGACGGCCTCATCGAGTCGATGCAGCCCTGGCGCTACCTGTACTTCCTCATGTTCTTCCCGACGTTCACCTCAGGTCCCATCTTGCGCAGCCGCGCGTTCGAAAAGGACCTCGATCGCACGCTGACGCGCACCGAGTACCTCGAGTACCTGTACCGCGGCGCCGGGTGGTTCATCCTGGGCGCCTTGTACAAGTTCGTGGGCTCGGCGCTGACCGGCTGGCTCATGTGGTTCGCCCCGGCGGCCATCGGGGGCGATACCCCCGGTGCTTTCGCGTGCGCACAGCTTGCCTACGCGTTCATGTACGGGCTGAACCTGTTCTTCGATTTCGCGGGCTATTCGCACATGGCCGTGGGCGTGGGCTTCGCGCTGGGTATCGAGGTGCCGCGCAATTTCCGCGCGCCGTTCCTGTCGGTCGACATCAAGGACTTCTGGAACCGTTGGCACATCACGCTGTCGTACTGGCTGCGCGATTTCGTGTTCATGCGCTTCACGACGGCTGCGTTCGAGCATTCGTGGTTCAAATCGACCGTCACGACGGCGTGCATTGCCTACATCGTGAACATGCTGGTCATGGGTTTCTGGCACGGCATCACGGTCGATTTCGTCGCGTACGGTTTGTATCACGGGCTGCTGCTTGCGGCTTGCGAGCTCATCCAGCGCAAATGGGGCTTCTACAAGAAGCACAAGAAGGACCGCTGGTTCAGGATATGCTCCTGGGCGGTTACGATGATTGCGGTATTTTACGGGTTCGCCCTGTTCAGCGGGCAGGCGTTGCACCCGATTGCAGTGTAGGCACCAGGGGAGGGGTACAGTTGCCCTTCCGTGAAGGAAAGGATGCGAAATGGCGCATGAAAACCTTGATCAGGAGATCGTCGACATGCTCGTCGAGCTGACGGGCGAAGACGAGCTGGGCGATTATCGCGATGTCGACCTGTTCGAGGAGGAAATCCTCGATTCGCTCGGCGCCATCGAGGTCCTCGTCACGCTCAAGCAGCGGTTTGGCGTGTCTATCGCGCCGACCGAACTTGAACGCGAGGAGATGAACACGGTCAACAAGATCGTCGAGCGCGTGCGCGAGCGCCTGTAAGACGAGCACGAAGTTGGACGCTCGCCTCTGAGGAAGACGTCCAACCGAACGGGAGTACATGATGGAACCGCGGTTGCTGTATACGAGGCTCGCCGCCCTCATCGCGGGGGTGGTGGTGGCCGTGTGCGCCATCATCGGCGTGGCAATCGCGATGCCCGCGCAGGGGCAATCCGACCCGCAAGTCGATTACGGATACGTGTATTCGGGCATGAAGTCGCAGAGCGTCGATTTCGCGAAATCCGCGATGACCGACGATTCGCTGCTCGTGTTCGGCTCGTCCGAGTTTTCCACGCCGAAGAAAGTGGTGCCGCAAGTGCCCGTCGGCGTGTTCGGCGAAAACGATTACGGCCTGCGCTGCATGCTCGTCGGCGAGGCGTACGACCAGAGCCTCTGGCACGCCATCGCGCTTGGCGCGTATGCGCGGGAGGGCGTGCCGCGCGACAAGGTCGTGCTCATCATCAGCCCGGGGTGGTTTGTCGATGGCGGCATCGACGGCGAGACGTTCAAAACGCGGTTCTCGTATTCGCTTTACGCGGGCTTCTCGGCTAATCCCAACGTGCCCGACGAGGCGAAGCGCTATGTGCGCGATCGCCTGATGTCGCTTGGCGTCGACGAGATGCAGGTGTCGGCCAGCGCCGGCTCGATGCCGCAAGACGCCCTGAACGCGGTCGTGCTCGGCGCGATCGACGACCTGAGAATCAGGCGAGGGCTTGCCGACGTGCGTGCCGGCGGCATTCCGCTTGCAACATCGCCCGACGGCCCTCAAACGCCCGATTTCGACGCGCTGCGCGAGCAGGCGGCTGTCGATGGGGCGGCCATGAGCACCACGAACGATTGGGGCGTGGAGGACAGCTTCTACACGAACAAGCTCGAGCCCGTGCTTGCCGACGCCGAGGGCTCGCGTGCCGACGAGACGTATTCCAACACGCCCGAATACGACGACCTCGATTGTTTCCTCGACGTCGCCGAGGCGTGCAACATCGATGTCCTGCTTGTCATTTCGCCGGTCATGGGGCCGTATTACGACCTTATCGGCATTACGGCCGACACGCGCGCTTCCTGCTATGACGGCATGCGCGCCGTGGCCGCCAAGCATGGGAACGTGAAGTTGGCAGATTTCTCCGACCGTGAGTACGAGAAGTATTTCCTGTACGATATCGTGCACTTCGGCACAATCGGTTGGGCCGATGTCGACCGCGCGATGTACGAATTCGCCATGAGTTGAGAGCGGCGGTGAGGTTAACGTGGCTTTGAAATCGAAGAAGAAAAGCTTCGCGGAGAAAGCTTCCATATGGCTGGCCGGCCATAATGTCGTTGCCTGCGCGGGCATCGGCGGGGGTGTGGCGCTTGCCTTGGTGGGGCTGTTCCTTTTCGTCGTGTTTTCAGGTTTCGGTTCGTCAGCTGATTTCATCTACAATCAATTCTGAGGATGCATATGGCAAACAATTACGGATACAACAGGCGCATGGTCTCCTTCAACGACGACGAGCCGTCGAACACGCCGCGGCAGAACGCCGCAAGGTCTTCGTATCGTTCGGACTATGCGGGTTACGAGGATGCCTACGAGCGCAACTATGGAAGGCCCTCTTCTCGCGAGGATTCTTATGCGGGCGGCTACGACAGCCCTTACTCGCATGACGATGCCTCAACGTACCGTGCGTCCTCTTACCGCAGTTCATCGCGTGGCCAAGCCGATTCCGGCCAGCGTTATCGGTCCTCGCAAAGGCAGCGCCAATCCGATGAGCGCCGCTCAGCGGAACGTTCGTCGACGCGCCAATCGGGATATTCGACGAGGCGCCAGGAAAGCGCTTCGGCGGGCGCTCGCTCTCGCCAAGCTCCTTCCGCGTCGAGGCGTTCGATGCAGGCGGGCAGATCGCGCGCGTATTCCGACTCCGCAGGCTACGGTTCGGGTTACGGCGGCTCCGGCTACGGTTCTGGCTCTGGCAAAGGACCGGGCTCCGGCATCGGCAGCTTCCTGACCCCCCAGAGGATCATCATCGCGGTTGCTGCGATCATCCTCATCGTCTTGCTGTTCAACCTCGTCACCTGCGCGGTGAAGGGCGGGGGCGATTCAAAGCAGAGCAGTGCGGCGTCAAGCGCTGCAACGCAGGTCACCCAGACGTCTTCTGGCGCAGCCGCCTCTTCGGCCTCGTCGGCTTCGACGACGCCTGCATCCACCGAGGGCGTCGAGGACCCGTGGGTGGAAGGCGGCCGTTTCACGACGGGCGACGCCGAGCTCGACAAGATGGTCAAGAAGTTCTGCGACGACAATTCGAACAAGGATCTGAGCGCTTCCGAAAACGCGTTCAACGTGTACTGCGCCGTGGTGTGGGGCGAATACATCGAAAGCGACGACAACCAAGAGCCGCTCGGCCCGAATTGGGACATCGAATACGCCAAGCAGTACATCACGGCGGGTGGTGGCAACTGCTACAACTTCTGCGCGTTCAACGAGTACGTCCTGAAGTACTTCGGTTATTCGGATGCCGTCGCCGAACCGTGCATCGTCTTGCGCCAGAGCGGGGACTACGGCGACCACGGCCTCGTGTTCGTCACCAACATCGAGAACGGCAAGAGGTGCTTGTGCGACTCCGCGTTCGGCTCGAACGGCTGGATGGTCGACATCAACGAGTACACCATGCAGGTCCGCAACATCGGCCAAGACCCCTCCGAGTTCAACGTCGCGCCGTTCGAGGGCGTAAGCGAAGCCCCCTGGTACAACGGCACTGCCGCGTAAAACCCGGACACTCTGCTTCGAGCCGGACGTCCGCCTCTGAGCAAAGCGTCCGGTTTCGCATGGCTCTTTTTTGTGTGTCACCCGCTTTGGTCGGGTGACACTTTGTTCTGCGCTACAATTACCCAGTTTGTTTAGAACCTTATGAGGAAGTGTTTTCGATGACGGAGTTTACTAACGAGTATTGCATGCACACTGCCACATGCGGCGAGCTGCGCAAGGGCGATTGCGGGCGCGAAGTCACCCTCACCGGTTGGGCGTGGCACAACCGCGACCACGGCGGGTTGATCTTCGTGGACCTGCGCGACCGCGCGGGCTACACCCAGGTGGTCGTCGACCCCGATTGCGTGAGTGCCGACGAGTTCGCGGCAGCCGAGCATTTCAGCCGCGAGGACGTGCTGAAAATCACCGGCAAGGTGCGCGAGCGCGGTCCCGAGGCCGTCAACCCCAACATGGTCACGGGCGAAATCGAGGTGCTGGCTTCGCGGCTCGAGGTGCTGAACAAGTCGGTCACCCCGCCGTTTTCCATCGAAGACGGCATCGAGACCGACGAGACCACGCGCATGAAGTGGCGCTACCTCGACATCCGCCGTCCGGAAATGCTCGCTAACCTGAAGTTGCGCCACCAGGTGGTCACCGCCATGCGCGCGGCCCTGAACAAGCGCGATTTCCTCGAGATCGAAACGCCCATCCTGGCGAACTCCACGCCCGAAGGCGCACGCGACTACATCGTGCCCAGCCGTCCCAACCCCGGCAAGTTCTACGCGCTGCCGCAGTCGCCGCAGCAGTTCAAGCAGATGCTGATGGTGGGCGGCGTCGAGCGCTACTACCAGATCGCCCGCTGCTTCCGCGACGAGGACCTGCGCGCCGATCGCCAACCGGAATTCACGCAGGTCGACATCGAGATGTCGTTCGTCCAGGGCGACGACGTCATCGACATGATGGAAGACGTCATGAAGGAAACCCTCGAGGCCGTTGGCGTCGAGCATCCCTTCCCGCTGCAGCGCATGCAGTACGCCGAGGCCATGGAGCGTTTCGGCTGCGACCGTCCCGACATCCGCTTCGGCATGGAGCTCGTCAACCTGACCGAGATCGTGCGCGGCTGCGGCTTCGGCGTGTTCGCCAAGGCCGTGGACGCCGGCGGTGTCGTGAAGGCCATCAACTGCAAGGGCGCGGGCAACTGGTCGCGCGGCGATGTCGAGAAGCTGGGCGATTTGGCCGCCGAGAACGGTGCGAAGGGCATGGCGTGGATCGCCTACACCGATGAAGACACCGAGCTTGCCGGCAAGAGCCCCATCATCAAGTTCTTCGAGGACGACGTGTACGCCAAGCTGAAAGAGGCTATGGGCGTCGAGCCGGGCGACTTGCTGTTGTTCGCGGCCGACAAGCCCGAAATCGCCAATGCCGTGCTGTCCGCCCTGCGCTTGCACATGGCCGACCGCCTGGAGATCCCGCGCGAGGGCCACGCGCTGCTGTGGGTCGTCAACTTCCCGATGTTCAAGTACGACGAGGACGAAAAGAAGTACGCGGCCGAGCACCATCCGTTCACGATGATCCGCGAGGAAGACCTCGACAAGATCGAGGATGCCCCGCTTGAATGCGGCAGCTACTCGTACGACCTGGTCATGGACGGCTTCGAGGCCGGTGGCGGCACCATCCGTATCCACACGCCCGAACTGCAGCGCCGCGTGCTGCGTCGCTGCGGCCTTTCCGACGAGCAGATCGACGAGAAGTTCGGACACCTCATCCACGCGCTCGAGCTCGGCGCGCCCCCGCATGGCGGCATCGCGCTCGGCCTCGACCGCCTGGTCATGCTGTTGGCGGGCAAGGATTCCATCCGCGACGTCATCGCCTTCCCGAAGACGTCGAGCGCCAGCGACCCGATGACCGGCGCGCCTTCCACCGTCACAGGCCGCCAGCTGAAGGAAGTGTCCCTGCGCACGCTGTAACCAGCGCCATCAACTGCAACAAGAAGGGCGGCCGCGCAAATTCGCGGCCGCTCTCGCATTGCTGGACCAAAAGGGGATAGTCCCCTTTTGGTTCATTTTGTCAGCGTGAGCCAAAAGAGCCAGAAGGGGAGTATCCCCTTTTGGTCAAAGAGGAGAGTGTCCCCTTAGGATGGTTTTTGTTGAGCCGAAGGGGCGTATTCCCTTGGGGTCGTTTTGAATTCGCACTACAATAAGGGACTACACTCGAGGAAGGACAGGGGTCGACATGGTGCAAGAGGCTGAGGAACTGCGGCAAATCGGTGAGCGCATGCAGGGCTTGCGCGAGGCGTGCGACGTCACCGTGGAGGAAATGGCCGCCGACCTGGAAGTCGACGTCGAGCGGTACAAGCGCTGGGAGGCCACGGGCGCGGGCGTGCCCATTTCGGCCGTGTACCACATGGCGCGCAAGTTCGGCGTCGAGTTCACCGAGATCCTGACCGGCACGGCTGCCAAGCTCGACACATACCAGATCGTGCGCTCCGGCGAAGGCAAGGAAGTCGACCGGTACCCCGGCTATCACTACGACGACTTGGCCTGGCGCATGCGCAACAAGATCATGCAGCCGCTCGAAGTCGTGCTCGACCCGTCGGACGATCCGGCGAAGCTCGTCACGCACGGTGGCCAGGAGTTCAACCTGGTGCTCGAAGGCACGGTCATCGTCACGATCGAAGACGAGGAATTCGCGCTGAATGCAGGCGACAGCATCTATTTCAACCCACAATTGCGCCACGGGCAGCGTTGCGGCAGCTCGGTACCCGCACGGTTTGTGACCGTCATCGCCGAGTAGGGAAACGCCGCAAGCTGATTGGGGATTAATGCAATGGATTACATACTGAAGAAATACTGCCCGCGGATCGACTTCGATTCGTACGAGGACTTCTACGAGAACTTCCAGATCAACGTGCCCGCCGATTTCAACTTCGGCTACGACGTCGTGGACGAGTGGGCGCGCGTCGAGCCCGACAAGCCGGCGCTTCTCTGGTGTAACGACGCAGGCGAGGAGCGCACGTTCACGTTCACCGACATCAGCCGCCTTTCGAACAAGGCGGCGCATGCGTTCAAGAAGCTGGGCATCGGCAAAGGCGACATCGTCATGTGCATCATGCGCCGCCGCTGGGAATACTGGGTGGTGGCAAGCGCCTTGTGCAAGCTGGGTGCCACGGTCATTCCCGCATCGCTGCAGCTGACGACCCACGACATCGAGTACCGCGCGAACAAGTGCGGCGTGAAGATGATGGTGTGCGTGGCCGATGAGTATGTGAACACGCAGGTCGAAGGCGCGCTGCCGACATCGCCCAGCATCCAGAACAAGGTGATCGTGGCCGGCAAACGCGAAGGGTGGTTGAGCTTCGACGAGCTCATCGCCGACGAGCCCGACACGTGGGAGCGCCCTGCCGCCGGTTCCCCCGAGGCGGTTACGAGCAAAGACATCATGCTCATCTACTTCACGAGCGGCACGACCGGGCATCCCAAGCCCGTCATGCACAACTACGCGCACCCGCTCGGGCACATCCTGACCGCCAAGTACTGGCAGCAGGTCCGCGAGAACTGCCTGCACATGAGCGTGACCGACAGCGGTTGGGCGAAGTTCGGATGGGGCAAGATCTACGGCCAGTGGATCGCCGGCGCCACCATTTTCGCCTACGACATGGACAAGTTCGTGCCCGCCAAGCTGTTGCAGCACATGCAGGACTACAAGCTGACGACCTTCTGCGCGCCGCCGACGATGTACCGCTTCATGCTGCAGGAAGACGTGGCGGCCTACGACCTGTCTTCAATCCAGAATTTCGCGACGGCTGGCGAGCCCCTCAACGCTGAAGTCTCGATCAAGTGGGAGAAGCTGACGGGCAAGAAGATCCGCGAGGGCTTCGGCCAGACGGAAGGCCCGGTGCTCATCGCCACCTTCCCGTGGATCGAGCCGCACCCCGGTTCGCTCGGCAAGCCCTCGCCGCTGCTCAACATCAAGCTGCTCGATGACGACGGCGAAGAGGTCCCCGACGGCGAAGAGGGCGCCGTGTGCGTGACCGGCCTGAAGCAGGCTTATCCGCCGGGGCTGTTCGTGGGCTACTACGGCATGCCCGACGAGACCGCCGAGACTGTCGGAGGCGCGTACTACAACCTGCACGACATGGCTTGGCGCGATGGCGCCGGCTACATCTCGTTTGTGGGCCGCAACGACGACGTCATCAAGTGCTCGGGTTACCGCATCAGCCCCTTCGAGGTGGAAAGCGCGCTCGTGAAGCACGACGCAGTCATCGAATGCGCCGTCACCGCCGCACCCGACCCGATTCGCGGCTTGGTGGTGAAGGCGACCGTGGTGCTGGCCGCTGGCTTCAAGCCCTCCGATGAGCTGACCCGGGAATTGCAGACCTGGGTGAAGAAGGAGACGGCCCCGTACAAGTACCCGCGCATCGTGGAGTACACCGACGAGCTGCCCAAGACCATCGGCGGCAAGATCAAGCGCAAGCTCATTCGTTCGCAGGACGGGGTAACCGATTAGCCGGTTCGCGCGGGGCTGCCGTTTTCACCACCCAGATGAACCTGAAGGTCATTGTGGCGTTCGACTCGCAACTGCAATCGAGCGCCCTTGTGGCTGTGTGGTTTTGGTTTGGTGGCACCGTATCGCGACATACTCGTCTATACTTCCCTTGCAGCACCTAAGTGCCTCGAAAGGACTAGGACGGCGCCACGTCCCGAACCTGGTCAGGTCCGGGAGGAAGCAGCCATAAGGGGCCTCTGACGAGCGTCCTAGTCTTTTCGGGGCACTAACTATGTCCGACGCGAAAGGCTGCCACCGTCAGTGGGTTTCATCGATTTCATCGTCAGCTTCCTCAAAGATCCGCGCCCGCAGATCGCGGCGTGGATCGCGGCGCTCGGCCCCGTGCTCGTGTACTGCCCGCTGTTCCTCGTGGTGTTCATCGAGACGGGCGTGGTGTTCTTCCCGTTCTTGCCGGGCGACTCGCTGCTGTTTGCCTGCGGCGTGTTCTCGGCGGAAGGGTGGGGCCTCAACCTCTTCGCGACGCTCATCGTCTTTTACGCGGCGGCCATCCTGGGCAACACGTCGAACTACTGGATCGCGCGCTTCTTCGGCAGCCGCATCCTCGATTCGGGCAAGGTGAAGGCGCTCACGCCCGAGCGCATGGCCAAGCTTGACTACTTCTTCGAAAAATACGGCGGGTTGACCATCGTCATCACGCGCTTCATGCCGTTTTTCCGCACCTTCGCCCCGTTCATCGCGGGCACCGGCCACATGAACTTCGCCAAGTTCACGCTGTACAACGCCATTGGCGGCATCAGCTGGGTCAGCCTGTTCGTGCTCGTGGGCTACTTCTTCGGCGGCGTGCCGTTCGTCCAAGAGCATTTCAGCACCATCGTGCTGGCCATCATCTTCGTGTCGGTGCTGCCCGCCATCATCGGAGCCGTGAAGGGCGCCCTGAATTCCCGCAAGAAGTAGTACTATTAACCGAAAACTCCCGAGGAAAGTGCAGGCATCATGGCTGAAGCTCTGTACAGGAAATACCGTCCGCAGGTGTTCGAGGACGTGGTGGGCCAGGAGCCCATCGAGCGCACGCTGAAGAACGCCTTGCGGCAAGATAAGGTGTCGCATGCGTACCTGTTCTGTGGGCCGCGTGGCACGGGCAAGACCACCACGGCGCGTCTGCTGGCCAAGGCGCTGCTGTGCGAAAACGGCCCGACGCCCGATCCGGACGGCACTTGCGAGGATTGCACGCTCATCGCCGAGGGCACCCACCCCGATGTGTACGAGCTCGACGCCGCCAGCCGCACGGGCGTGGAAAACGTCCGCGAGGAGATCATCAGCCGCGTGCAGTTCGCGCCCACGCGCGGCCGGTACAAGGTTTACATCATCGACGAGGTCCACATGCTCTCGACGGCCGCGTTCAACGCGCTGCTGAAGACGCTCGAGGAGCCGCCTTCCCATGTCGTGTTCCTGCTGTGCACGACCGATCCGCAAAAGGTCCCCGAAACCATCCATTCGCGCTGCCAGCGTTTCGACTTCCGCCGCATCGCGCCCGAGACGATGGTCTCGCGGCTCGGGGCCATCTGCATGGCCGAGGATGTCGAGTTCGAAGGCGAGGCGCTCGATTTGATCGCGCAGCGGGCCGAAGGCGGCTTGCGCAATGCGCTGACGTCGCTCGAGCAGATCATCGCGTTCGAGAACGGGAAGGTGACGTTGGCCGGCGCCGAGCGTTTGCTGGGCG
Source organism: uncultured Coriobacteriaceae bacterium (assembly GCA_902788545.1). GTDB lineage: Bacteria > Actinomycetota > Coriobacteriia > Coriobacteriales > Eggerthellaceae > UBA9715. The sequence goes on along the minus strand of CADAKR010000008.1, from coordinate 14,365 downwards.
CCATCGATTCGAGCGATTTGGCCGAGATCATGACGCACGTGGGGCGGCGCGATATCGCGAGCTGCTTCCGTTGGACGGCTGCCTACGTGGAAACGGGTGCCGACCTGGCGCAATTCGTGCGCGACATGGCCGAGCACGTGCGCAATCTGTATGTGATGGCGCTGGTTGGCGACGATGCCGACCTGGATGTGTCCGAGACGACGCGCCGTCAGCTGGCAAGCGAGCTTCAATGGTTCGGCGCCGACCGGTCCAGCCGCCTGCTCGGCGTGTTGGGCGACCTGTCCGCCGAGCTGAAGACGTCGTCGAACCCGCGGCTGTCGTTTGAAATCGCCCTGACGCGCATGGTGCGCCCCGATTCGGATCTGACGATCGAGGCGCTTGCCGAGCGCATCGAGGCCCTCGAGTCGGGCTATTCGTCGGTTGCCCACGTGTTGCCCGGTGAACCCGCCGAGGCCATTGGAAGGGCAGCTGCGCCCGCCGCCCAGCCCGTCGAAACGGCGCCCGAGGCGGTTGTCGCCCAGGATGCGCCGGTGGCACGCGAGGTTGGCGAAGCCCCCGTTGCGCCCGAGCAGCAAGCGCCTGTCGAGGAGCCTGCCATGCCCCAGGCCGCTTCTCCCGCCAGCCAGCCTGCCGGCGGTTTGGACGCCCTTGCCAACCCGGCGGCGTTGCAGCGCATCTGGCAATCGGCGCTCGCAACGGTGAAGCGCGAGAAGCAGGCGTACGGCGTGTTGTTCATGAACACGAAGGCGCGCTTCGACGCGGAGGCGGGCGCCTTGAAGGTCACGTTCCCCGCAGAGAGCGCATTCGCGTTCAACGCCGTGCAGAAGCCCGATGTGGAAGGCGCGCTCACCGAGGCCCTTCGCAAAGCCGCGGGATTCGCCGTGCCGTTCGCCTACGAGCAGGCGGGTGGCGGAGCGGCTCCCGTTCAAGCGCCGGCAGCTCAAGCGGCTACGCAACCAGCTGCTGTGACAGAGCCTGCGCCCGCGCCTGAGCCTGCGCCCGAACCCGCGCCTGCGCTCGCGCCCGAACCCGCGCCTCAGGCGCAAAGCGCTCCCTACGACGACATCCCCTACGAGCAGGTTCCCTACGAGGACCTTGCATACGAGCCAGTACCCTACGAGGAAGCCGAGGCGCCGGCGCCTGCGGCGCGTCAGGCGGCTGACGACGAGTCTGGCGCAGCCGATATCCAAGCCATGTTGCAAGAGGGTTTTGGCGGCGGCGTCGTGTTCCAGGAAATAGACGAGTAGCGAGGAGCCTCCCATGGACATGAACCAGATGATGCAGCAAGCCCAGCAGATGCAACTCGAGCTTGCGCGCGCGCAAGAGGAAATCAAGGGCATGACCTACACCGCCACATCCGGCGGCGGCATGGTTTCAGCCACGGCGCTCGGCGATGGCAGCGTGCAGTCGATTGAAATCGACCCCGAGGTCGTCGACCCCGACGATGTCGAGATGCTGCAGGACTTGGTCTTGGCTGCCGTGAACGAGGCGCTGCGCGGCGTGGCGCAGCAAGGCGAGGCGCGCCTGGCTTCGGCAACGGGCGGCCTGTCCATCCCCGGGCTGTTCTAATGCAGTCAGCACCCGCATTGCAAAAGCTGCTCGACGAGCTCGAGCGGTTGCCGGGCATCGGCTCGAAATCGGCCCAGCGCATCGCGTATTGGATGATGAACACCGATAGCGCCACCGTGCTGCGGCTGGCCGAGGCCATCGCTGAGGTGAAGAGCACGGTGCATTTCTGCACGCGGTGCTTCAACTACGCCGAAGGCGAGCTGTGCGAGATCTGCCAGTCGGACAAGCGCGACAGCACCGTCATCTGCGTGGTGGCCGAGCCGCGCGACATCGCGGCCATCGAGCGGACGGGGGCGTTTTCGGGCGTGTACCACGTGCTCGGCGGCGAACTGGCGCCGATGGAGGGCATCGGCCCCGACGAGCTGCGCATCGCCGATTTGCTGCGACGCCTGTCGTCCGACGATGTGCGCGAGATCATCTTGGCGACGAACCCCAACGTCGAAGGCGAGACGACGGCGGCCTACATTGCCCGGTTGGTTAAGCCCCTCGGCGTGACGGTCTCGCGCTTGGCGAGCGGCATGCCCGTCGGCGGCGAGCTCGATTTCGTCGACGAAGTCACCTTATCGCGCGCCATCGAGGCCCGTCGCGAACTCTGAGTGTGTCCTTGCAGGTAAATGGGTTGAAAATTGTCGGTGTTCATGGGGCGAACGGTGCTATAATGCCTGTCAGCGGAAAACGCTACGAAGCGCCTTTTCAATTGACGTGGGCTTAGGTTTCTGGGAGGGGACTGGTCCACCGTCATCTTGGAGAGGAAGCGCCGGCACACCTACACGGTATGTCGGCGCTTCTTATTATCCCCATTCCACTACTTCGCTGCTTGTGTTCTGGAACTGCAACACAATTTGGCCGAAAGTCGCCATTGTGCAGCTTTTTCGGGTTTCGTGCTGGATTATCGCCTTAAAGTACGAGTTTTGAAGGCCCTCTGCAGCGATATGGCGTACGAGTACGAGTTATTCCTGCAGCGGGTCGTACTTAGAGGCGATATCCTTGCATGAAATCGGAAATTCTTGCATTGAGCCCATGGCTTTGCGGTAATGCGTTTGGCCCGAAATCGTGATTAGAGGCGGCAACCTGGGATATCATTAGATGGATTAAGCGGAAGGAATCCACATGAGCCATATTGACAGACCGCAGCACAGGCCGCCGCGCGACATGAGCTGCCCGATGCTTCAAGTTTCCGACGGTTGCACGCATGGAAAATGCCGCTTCTGCGACATCTACAACGGCATTCCGTTCCGTCCGTCGCCGATGGCCGAAATCGTCGAGGATATCGACGAGATCGCGCGTGTGGCCACGTTGCTGACGCGCCGCATCTACCTGACGGGTGGCAATCCCTTCGCGCTGCCGACCAAACGCTTGGTTGAAATCTTCGACGAGGTCGAGAAACGCATTCCCACGGTGAACAGCTACGGCGGGTTTTGCCGCATCATGGACATTGCCGCGAAAAGCGATGACGAGCTGGCTACGTTGGCGGCGCGCGGCGTGAACGACATCGCCGTTGGCGCGGAGAGCGGCTGGGACGAAGTGCTCGCGTTCATGGAAAAGGGGCAAACGGCCGTCGACCTCGTCGAGCAGGCCGGGCGCCTGCGCGAAGCGGGCATCGATTTCACGTTCTTCTACTTGGCGGGCCTTGCGGGGGCGGGGAAGGGGCAGCAAAACGCCATTGCGTCGGCCGAGGTGTTCGGGAAGGCATCGCCTAAAACCGTGCTCATCGTCACGTTGACGCCGGCGAAAACCTGGCCGCTTGCCGAAGACATCGCCGCTGGCCGCTGGTCGCCCGCCACCGAGGTCGAGACGGCGCAGGAGATTCGCACCTTTGTCGAGCGTCTGCAAAGCCCGTCTATGATCATCTGCTCGCACGATAGCGACATCGTCCGTTTCGAGGGCTTGCTGCCGGGCGATCGCGAGAACCTGCTCGCGCTCATGGACGACCGCATTCCCAAGATCAACGAGAAAGCCGCCCGCCTTTTGCGCGAGATGATCCACAAGGCGACGTTCTAGTCTTGTCGGGCTGCGTGCCAATGCCGGCCCAACGAAGCTCGCTTGTGATACCCTTGGACACGCTACCAACGACGTAGGGAGAAGAGGTTCCCATGGCATATGAAATCAAGGACATCAACCTGGCAGACGCGGGGCTTGCGCGCATCCTGTGGGCCGAGCGCGACATGCCGGTGCTCACGCGCATCCGCGAGCGCTTCGAGGCGGAAAAGCCCCTCGAGGGCGTGCGTATCGGCGCGTGCATGCACGTGACCACCGAGACCGCCAACCTCATGCGGGCGCTCGTGGCATCGGGTGCGAAGGTGACGCTGTGCGCGTCCAACCCGCTGTCCACGCAGGACGACACGGCCGCCTCGCTCGTGCGCGACTTCGGCGTCGACGTGTACGCCATTGCCGGCGAGGACGCCGACACCTACAACCGCCACATCGATGCGGTGGTTGCCACGGATCCGCAGATCATCATGGACGACGGCGCCGACCTCGACACCGCGCTGCACACGCGCTTCACCGACAAGCTGGCCGGCGTCATCGGCGGCACCGAGGAGACGACCACCGGCGTCGTGCGCTTGGCCGCCATGGCTGCCGAGGGCGCGCTGGGCTATCCCGTCTTCAACATCAACGACGCCAACACCAAGCACTGCTTCGACAACCACTACGGCACGGGCCAGTCGACCCTCGACGGCATCGTGCGCGCCACGAACCGCCTGCTGTGCGGCCGCACGATCGTCATCTCGGGTTATGGCTACTGTGGCAGCGGCCTGGCGTTGCGCGCCAAGGGCATGGGCATGCGCGTCATCGTGTGCGAAGTCGACCCGCTCAAGGCGCTCGAGGCCCACATGGAGGGCTACGAGGTCATGCCCGCCGCAGAGGCCGCGCGCTTCTGCGACGTGTGGGTGACCGTCACCGGCGATTGCAAGGTCGTCGACGCCCCCGCCTTCGAGAACATGAAGGACGGCGCCATCCTGTGCAACTCGGGCCACTTCGACTCCGAGATCAACATCACCTGGCTCGAGGAGAACTCGACGTCGAAGGTCGAGCTGAAGCCGCTCGTCGAGGAGTACACGCTGACCGACGGCCGCAAGGTCGTGTTGCTGGCGCAGGGCCGCCTCGTGAACCTGGCGTGCGCCGAGGGCCATCCGGCTTCCGTCATGGACATGAGCTTCGCAAACCAGGCGTTGGCCGCCGAGTACCTCTACCAGCATGCGAGCGAGCTGGAAAACAAGGTCTACGACGTGCCGGCCGCCATCGACGACGGCGTGGCGCGCGTGAAGCTGGAAACACTCGGCGTCGAGATCGACGAGCTCACCGAAGAGCAGATCGCGTACATGAACAGCTGGAAGTTCTAGGAGACGGCAATGATTGACGGACTGTACGACATTGCGGTTGACACGCCGAAGATTCACCGCCGCGGCACGTTGACGCTGAAGAGCAACGGCGACAAGATCGCGGCGATCCTGAGCGTGGGCGAGGACCTGAAAGAGGCGCGTTTCGCCGGCACGTGCGAGGGCAAGGAGTTCACGTTCGAGGGCGCTGGCGAGTTTCCCTCGGTCGGCCAGATCGACTACGTCGCCAAGGGAAGCATCTGGGGCAATTCCATCGACATCAAGTGCGAGACGAGCGCGGGTGTCATCACCATGTTCGGCACGCAGATCGGCTCTTCGGCCGGCGCCGTTCGCAGCTCCCACGAATTCATCATGGGGGCGTCGACGGGCGATGTGAGCGACCCCGACGGCATGATGTTCTCGGGCCTGTTCGCCGACGGCGGCTAACATCGACTTGAGCCAAAAGGAGTATCCCCTTTTGGCTCAAGTTGGCTTTACGCCCCTTCGCTCGAAAACCTATTTCTGGCGCTCGTTGTGGGGCGATGATGGAGAATATTTGCGCAATTGTGCAGAAAACGTGGCTGACCTGCGTGTTTTCCAATTGTCAACAAAAGCTCGCGCTTGCATGGCGGCACAGTCGCTATAATCCCCATCGGCTCGCGAAAGTGAGCCTTCGTTGTACCTGAGGGCACAACATATGGGAAGGGGAAGGACCGGCACCCCAATGAACGCCGGGAGCCGCGAGGGGGCGGCGCGTTAGAAGAAGGAAGCTGTGGTAGATCAGTTTTTCTCGCAAGTGTCGTTCGTCGATGTGTTCAACTTCAGCGTGTTTCTCGCATTCACCATTTGTTTCGCCTATCAGCTGTTTTACGTGTTCAACGTGCTGACGACCAAGCCGGTCGAGCTCACGGCCAAGAAGAACCACCGTTACGCCGTGCTCATCTCGGCGCGTAACGAGGAAGCCGTCATCGGCAACCTCATCCATTCCATCAAGGTGCAGAACTACCCGGCCGAGCTCATCGACATCTTTGTCATCGCCGACAACTGCACCGACAACACGGCCGAGATTGCCGAGGAAGCCGGCGCCATCGTGTTTCGCCGCTTCAACGAGGAGCTCATCGGCAAGGGCTACGCGCTCGACTTCGCCATAAAGACGATATTGTCGCGCTACGCCGACCGGGGCTACGAGGCGTATTTCGTGTTCGACGCCGACAACGTGCTTGACGTGAACTACTTCCGCGAGATGAACAAGACCTTCGACAACGGCGCCTTGGCATCCACGAGCTACCGCAACTCGAAGAACTACGATTCGAACTGGATTTCCGCCGGTTACGCCACGTGGTTCCTACGCGAGGCGAAGTTCCTCAGCCAGGCGCGCCTGAACCTGAACACGAGCTGCGCCATTTCCGGCACGGGCTTTTTCATCAGCGCCGAGATCATCAACAAGGTCGGCGGCTGGAAGTGGCACCTGCTGACCGAGGACATCGAGTTTTCCACCAGCAGCATCATCGACGGCCTGCGCATCTCGTACTGCCCGACGGCCGTGCTCTACGACGAGCAGCCCATCACGTTCCGCGATTCGTGGAACCAGCGCTTCCGCTGGGCCAAGGGCTTCTACCAGGTGTTCGGCAAGTACGCCGGCGGCCTGGTGAAGGGCATCTTCACGCAGAAGAAGGGCTACCGGTTCGCCTGCTACGACATGCTGATGACAATCTCGCCGGCGATGCTTTTGACCATCATTTCGGTGTTGTTCAACGCCACGATCTTGATCATGGGCCTGACGGGCTTCATGTCGACGGGCGTCATGGTGGCGTCTTCGATTTCGTCGCTTGCGTTCTGCATGCTCAGCTACGTGGTCGTCATGTTCATGTTCGGCGTGCTCACCACGTTCGTGGAATGGGATTCCATCCGTTCCACCACGGGCAAGAAGATCCGCTACATGTTCACGTTCCCCCTGTTCATGCTGACCTACATCCCCATCGCCCTGGTTGCGCTGGTGAAGAAGGCCGAGTGGAAGCCGATCAAGCACACGATCGCGATGTCGGCCGAGGAGTTCGGCGAGTCCAAGGCCAGCGAGACGCTTGCGATGCGCGCGAACGCGGACTAGCGAAGGCGTTTCCGTCGGCATTCCGACAGGTTTTTGAGAGGTTCCAAAGGCCCGGCAGTGCAAAACCGCCGGGCCTTTGTCATTCGCGCAGGCCATTGCCGTAGACTGCGCTCGGCATGAAATGAGATGCTGCGCGCCTACCATCGCCTCATGGGCGAGACGCGAGACAAGCTGCACCGTATCCTGAGCTTCGCAGGCGAAGCCGTTGCAGAGACGCTGTGGCCGACCCGCTGCGCGCTCTGCGACATGCCGGGCGACGTGCTGTGCGAGAGGTGCGCGCGCAGTCTTGCGCATGTGGACTGGTGGCGCGCATGTCATAGGTGCGGTTCGCCGTTCGGGCACGTGCAATGCGATGCCTGCAATCCCGTGGCGCTGCGCCGCCTCGCAAGGGACGACTGGCCGTTCGCCCGCTGTGCGAGCGCGATGGCGTTCGACGAGGCGACTGGCAGGCTGGTGCGGGTGTTCAAGGACCAGGGCGAACAGCGGCTGGCGCACGTGATGGCGGCCGCGATGGTGCGCATGGTGGCGCCTTCGTGGGAATTCGACGCCATCACGTTCGTGCCCGCCACGCTGGCAGCTGAACGCTATCGGGGATTCGACCACGCGCAGCTGATTGCCCGCGATGTCGCCGCGGCCATCGATATCCCCTGCATCGAAACCCTCGCGCGCCCGAAAACCCGCGATCAGCGCAAGCTCACCGGCGCGCAGCGCATCGCGAACCTCGCCGGCAGTTTCCATGCACTCGATGGGCGGCTTCCCAACCGCATCTTGCTCGTCGACGACGTCTTCACCACGGGCGCAACCCTCTGCGCCGCCTCCGACGCCCTGCTCGCCGCCGGCTGCCGGGAGGTAAGCTGCCTCACCTTCGCCCGCGTCTGACCGGCATTGGACGTCCGCCTCTGAGGCGGGCATCCAGGCCGTGATCAGGCGTTGCGGGTCAGGAAGCACTGGAAGGGCGTGTATTCCTCGGACAGCGGGTAGGGCAAGCCGTCGACGTGGAGCTCGATGCGGGTCCATGATTCATCAGACTTGCTTTCCTTCATGTAGTCGAACCAGGCCGATTGGTCCTCCGATGCGCCGACGCGTTGCACGGTGCCCGAGGCGTACATGCCCCAACAACGCTCATCGTTGAGCGTGCCCTCGTAGGTGTCGCCGTCGAACACGAGCGTGAACGTGCCGTCCTCGCGAATGTCGAGCTTGCCATCGGTGGGGGCATTGCCATCCGAATACCGATCCGCAATGAGCGCGCGGTCGGCTTCGGTCATGGTCCATGAGCCCGCGAACTCCTCGGCGATCCACCAAGGGGTGTCGCCGTAGTCGATGATGGCGCCCGCGCCGACGATGTTGCCGGTTTCGGGTACGAGCGGCACTTCGCGGCCGTGTTGCCTCACCGTGCGCTTCCGAGGGCCCGTCTCGATGCTCGCCGAATCAGCTGCGGCAGCCGGCACCACTGACATGATGTCGGCGGTGTAGTGGTCTTCGATCTTGCGCGTGCGCGCATCGTAAGCGAGGCGCACGAGGTTGCCGTCGTCGAGCCGCATGTTGTAATGGTCGTGGCACACGCCCGATTCCAGCACGCACACGGCCCCTTCGGGAACGGTAAACTCGCCGTACGCCGAGCCGTCGTCGCCTATGCGGGTGCCGTTCACGGCCATGCGCATCTTGTACGCTTCGTTCACCGTATGCGCGTCGTACTCGGCGGGTTCGGGCGAAGGCAGGCCCGTTTCCGCATCGATGCGGCAATCGCGTTCGAACGTGATGCGGTCGTAGCTCGCCAAGCAGTCGCGGTCGGCCATGGTCACGGCCGCCGGGTTGCAGGGGAAGGCCCATCGCGTGTAACACGCCTGCGCTATAAAGCCCTCGCTCAGCTCCTTTATCAGCTTGGGCGCATCGCCGTTCAGGTCGTACGCAGCCGTCTTGTAATCGTCGGAGTCGCGGTCGCCGAATCCGTACACGAAATAGCGCCCGCCTGCGCAAACGAGGCAAGGAGCGTAGTCCTGCCGGCTCATGTCGTAGAACCACGGGCTGTTCGACGCCTCGCCTGTAGGCGCGAAGCTATCGCCAGAACCCGTGCCGACCTGCGTGGTGAATGTCCAGCCGGCGGTTTGGCTCGTGTCGGCGGGGGATGTGCCGAGCAGGCCGAGGCTTCGGTTCTCTTCGTGCGTGCGGATGAGGCGCACCGAGCGCCCCTTCGCGTCGCCCGGCAGCTGGTAGGCCGCATCGTATTCCAGCTGCGCGATGAAATCGGCGGGTGTGTCCCGGCATGTTTCGGCGAACAGGTCGGGATGCGCTTCATAGGGGATGGAAACGCACATGCCGTAGAACATGTCGGCGTGGTGGAAGTCGGCGCTGTCGAAGTAGAACCGCATGCCCAGGTAATCGGCAGTCCAAGCCAACGTGCCGGCTTCCAGCTTGGCCTTCACGACAGCCGCCGCATCCTCGCCTTCTTCGAACGCGCCGTCGAAGAAGTACTTCCGATGCAGCGCCTCGTCAACGAGCGCGGGAAGTTGCGACGTGTCGGCAACCAGGTCGCTCAGCGCAAGTTCGCGGCCCGTCTGCGCTTCGTACACGCGCGTGGTGAAACGGAGCTTCTTGCCCCAGCCCTCGTTTTCCGCGCATTCGGTTTCGAGCAGGCACACCAGGCTGCTGTCGGCGCGTGTAAGTGCCCCCTCGGTCAAGAAGTTGACGAAGGGCGTCGCCTCGACTGTCTTGTCGGCGCCGCCAAGCGCCAGGTTCATGCGGTCGGCCTCGGTCATGCCCTCGGCTGCGGGGTCGTTGGCGTGGTCGGTCAGGCGCTGCTGCGTATGGGCGGCGGCTTGCGCATTGCGCGCATCGAGGGCGGCTTTCAACGCATCGTATCCCGCAGACTCGAGCGCGATCTCGGTGTATTCGCCATAGGCGCCATTGCCCGTCTGCTCGCCGACCTGAGCCACCTCGTGTCGTATCGTGCGCACTTGCAACTGCTCCACGTTGCCCACATCCTCTCGTGTTGACGTGCTTGAACCGGATTGATTGCTGGGGGTGTTCGCCATGCAGCTGGCCAACAGCGCACCGCACAAGAGCACCAGCGCAAGAAAAGCTGCAGCGCGGTGGATGCTCCTCATGGCCTGCCTCCGTCACTCCGTTAATGTCATCTGCATAAGGTAGACGCCCTCGCGCAGCTCGTGGGCTTGCTGCTTCGTGATCTTTTCGCTTGTGCGCAGGCGATTGATTTCTTCCAGCTCGATGCTGAGCGCCAAGGCGTCGGCTTCGTCGGCGTGCTGGCGCGCTTGCTTGAACTGCTCGCTGAACGTTTGGAGCATGCCTGTCGGCATCTTCTCGTCCACGGTGTGCTCGATGTCCATCGCGGGATCGTGCGCTTCGTCCTGCCCATAGTTGATGCGGCCCCACAGCGACTCGCACACGCTTTGGTGCTCGTTGGCCAGCACCTGGGCGATCTCCGCACGCTGTCCGTCGCTTTCCGCGACGACGCCCTCCAGGTAGTCGATGGCGACGCGTTCAAGGTCGATGGCGAACAGGCACGTGTCGTAATAGATCCGCTCGGCTTGCTCGCCTTCCACGTTTGCGGGGAAAGCGCGCGTCAGCAGCGTGGCCAGTACGCCAGCGAAGCTGCCGGCACCGGTGCCCACCCTGTCCGCTCCGCCGCCGTAGCCGACCGAGCGCCTGATGTTGCGCAATATTCTCTTGCGGGATGCAAGCTGCCTTGCCGTCAGCGTCTCGCCCCTCTCGATGCGAATCTCCTCGGCGCGCGCTTCCTGCAGGTCGAAAACCTCGTCCATCAGCTCGCGCATGATGTCGCCGCAGCCTTCGTGCTCCAGTCGGGCGCGGAACAGACGGCTGCGGTAGCGCGCAGCCACGAGGCGCAGGGCAGGCACGTAGTCGGCGTTCTCGTCTGATTTCAGGATGGTGCGGATGCGTTTCAGCGTGGCGTCGAGCACGGCGATCCGAGCGACGAGCATGTCGTCTTCCGTATGCGCTTTTTCGCTCCCGCCGGCCAGGATCGGCAGGAAGACATTGGCCACGATGAGCGTCATCAAGATGGTGCCCGCTGTGAGGAAGATGATGAGGTCGCGGTTGGGGAAGGCGCTGCCATCGGCAACCGTCAACGGAATGGTGAGGATGATGGAAAGCGTGACCGCGCCCTTGGGGCCGGCGATGGTGGTGATGAGCGAGTCTTTGATCGCCCGTTTCGGATGGTCGATGCCGCGCTCGCCGGTCTCGCGGTTGCGGTCGACGAACTCGAGGAAGGTGACCCACACGAACCGCACGTCTGTCACGAGCGTTGTCATGACGAGGATGATGCCGATGAGCTGCAGCAGGCTGAACGAGCTTTGGAGCGTGGGGGACATGGCCTGGGGCAGCTGCATTCCCAACAGCACGAACAACACGCCATTGATCAGGAACACGAGCACTTCCCACACGCCGCTTGACAGCACTTGTTGACGCGCGATTTCGGTGGAGTACAGCGCGAACTTGCTGTTGGCCATGATGAGTCCCGCGGCGACGACGGCGAGGATGCCGCTCACGTGGAGCGCCTCGGCGGCGAGGAACACGACGAAGGGCGTCAGCACCTCGTAAAGCACGTGAACGACCGTGTTTTCGAATCCATGGCGGCGCAGAATCGTCACCGAAGAGACGGCAAGCGCGCCCATGACGACACCTGCCGCGATGCCGCCGAAGAACAGCACGAGAAACGATGCGCCGGCATCGGCTGCCGAAAACGTGCCGGTGACCGCGGCGGCGATTGCGAACTGGAACGACACGACGCCCGACGCGTCGTTGATGAGCGCCTCGCCTGTGAGCAGCGTCTTCTGCCGGCGGGTCAGCGAGATGGTCGATCCCAACGCGCCAACGGCGGCGGCGTCGGTCGGCCCGAGCGCTCCCGCGCAGGCGAATGCGGCGGCCAACGGGATGGAGGGCACAAGCCAATTCAGGGAAAACCCTACGACGAGCACGGTGATCAGCACCAGGCCGATGGCCATGGACAAGATGTGCCCGAGGTTGTGGAACAGGTCGGCTTTGACCGATTCGCGCGCCTCGTTGAACAGCAACGGCGCGATGAACAGTGCCAGGAACAGTTCGGGATCGATGTACACATGGGCTACTTCGGGCAAAATGAGCGCCACTGCGAACCCGATGCCCACCTGCACGAGCGGCAGCGCCACGCGCCGCAGCACCTGGTCGATGGGCGCCGACACGATGACGCAAGCCAGAAGGATGAGTATGAGCTCGAATGTCTCCACGGGTTCCTCGCGATAGGCGACAGGATATAGCGACATGATACAACGAACGGCGCTGGTTCTCGATTGTGCAGGCGCTTGGGTTACAATTGGCCAGGGTGACACGGTACGCACGATGCCTGTCGAAGGAGGACCGCATGGGATCATACGAAGACGAGATGAAGCTTGTCGAGGCGGGCCTGGCCGAACGGGGGAAAACGGCGCGCGATTACTTCGCCGAGCTGGACGCGGGGTTTTCCGAGGAGGAATCGTTCCTGACGCATCGGCCCGACTATTCGGATACGCTGTTCGCGCCCGAAAACGACGATATCTACCGGGAGTTCTGCCGCTACGTCGACCAACCGGCGCCGCGCTTCTTCGACAAGGTTGAAAATCCCATCAGCATTGAGGGCAACACGGCTGCAGACGTCTATTTCGCCATGAAGGCGCATAACGACCGCATCGTGTCGATCGACGGCGCGGCGGTCTACGCCATGCTCGTGAAGTTGCGGGACAATCCGACGCTGTACAAAAAGGTGCTCGACTTCCGTCCGACGTGCTACCAGGGCGGCTGCGGCATGAAAGACGCCGCCTTCGACGCCGGCTACTACGGTGAGCGCACCTTCCCGAAAGCGTAGCGCCTGCGCGGGCGAATATCGAATCATCGAAACTGCCTTGACGGGTTTTGGGCGGAGCTTGCAATCCCGCATGCCAATGGCAGGGGGGCAACATCAGGTATTGCCGGCGTTTGAACGAGAGCGGGCCATCGCATGAAGGAGGAGAGGGATGCGACGGCCCGTTAGATAAGCAAGGGCGGGAGCCTATAAAAGGAGGGAAGGCCCCCGCCGAGCTTCAGACCATCTCGATTATAAGACATTGTCTAGCAAAAGACAATATCTATTTTTCTTCACCGTGGTGAGCGCCTGTTTGCGCCCCGCCGGGCTTCGCTTCAAATGGCTACGAGTGGCTGCGACGGAACCCGGTGGCAGTCATTTTCGCAATGGGGATTCCCAGGTCGTCGACAATGTCGCAAGTGCAGAAGACCAGGTTGCGCCCGTTTTTCTCGGCATGGCACGTGGCGATGAGCTTGCTGCCGCGCGTTGCGTTGAAGAACTGGATGGAGTTGCTCACGCCCATCGTGTGCTCTTCTCCAATGTTGAAGGCGACGGCCAATGCGAAATCGGCCAATGTGAAGATGGCGCCGCCCATGACATTGCCCATGGCGTTCAAGTGCGTGTCGGTGATGTCGAACTCGCATACGGCATGACCGCGTGCGGCTTCGACGACGCGGCACCCGCATGCCTCTGTTGCGAAACGGTCGCCCGCGAACAGCTTGCGCACTTCTTCGATGGGACAGCTCTCGTCGATCATGGCTCCTCTTTTCAGTGGTCGATATACTCGTAGTTTAACAGTGTAGAATCGTATCGAAAGCGATGCCCCGCATTCCCTATAGACGGAGGTGCTATGCAATACTCGTGCGTGGATTGCGGTTTGAACGGATGCCGGAGGCCCGATGGCCAGCATCCGGCGTTCTGCCCTGCAGAAGGGTTTGATTTGGAGCACGAGCCGTGGCTTGGCGAAAGGCTTGCCGACCCCGAGAACCGGCGCGTCGTGGAGGCCGCTGCAGCATCGGCCGGCACGGCTTTCGACAACAAGCTCAGCCGCCTCGAGGAGACCGTCCTCTTCGCGAAGGGCATCGACGCCCGGAAAATCGGCATCGCCGGCTGCGTCAGCCTGGCTTCGGAGGTGCGCAATGCCGGTAAAGTGCTGCGCGCGGCGGGCTTCGAGGTGGTGGGCGCCATATGCAAGATGGGCACCATCACGCATGCGGACCTCGACCTGCACGTCGGCCGCAAGCCCGATTCGGTGCTGTGCAATCCCATCTACCAGGCTCAGGTGCTCAACAAAGAGCAAACCGACTTGAACGTCCTCATCGGCCTCTGTGCCGGTCACGACACGCTGTTCATCAAGCACTCCGAAGCTCTGTGCACCGTGCTGGCTGTCAAGGATTTCAAGTACGACCACCACAGCGTGCTTGCATTGCGTTAGGTGGGTTTTCGGGGACAGGAGAGAAAAACCCACGGGGACAGGAGGCTAAGTGGCCCCATCTGCCACCCCGTTGTTCTCTACGGTCGAATAATGGGTAAAAT
>CADAKR010000007.1 GCA_902788545.1 uncultured Coriobacteriaceae bacterium | reverse complement strand
CGAGTAAGTACAGCGTGATCCCAGGGGCGGGAGAAAAGAACCAAAAGGGGATACTCCCCTTTTGGTTCAAATGGGCGCCGATGACCGGGGAGCCAAAAGGAGCCAAAAGGAGCCAAAAGGGGAGTATCCCCTTTTGGTTCATGCGGGACCTTCTTTCCCGCTCTGAATGCCCGAGTCCGGATTAAGGAAGCGACATGAAGAAAACGGCTTTCATCGCGTGTGCCTTGCTGCTTGCGTTGGCGCTGGCGGGTTGCGCGTCTGCACCTGCCTCGTCTTCAAGCGCTTCGTCGTCCGAGGCGCCCGACTCGGCTTCTGTCGTGAACGCGGCGAAAGCGGCCATCAATTTGACCGAGGATTTCCGCGAGGGCCTTGCACACGGCGACAAGCCGGCTGAATTCCAGAAGTACATCGTCTTGCACGACACGGAAGGCGAAGGCGAACCGGAAGACATCGTGAACTACTTCGATGGCAACGATGCGCGCGTGGCGGCGCACTTCGTCGTGGGCAAGGACGGCACAATCGTGCAGTGCGTGCCGCTCGACAAGATCGCGCATCACGCGGGCTACGGCGACGCGGGCCACAACGAGCAGTTCGGCGTTGCGGAAGACGGTCGCGACGACATGGTGGGCACCGTCCCCATCGGCGATTGGGCGTCCGATTACGGCATGAACGCCTGGTCGGTCGGCATCGAGATGATACACGTTGGCGGCGCGGGCGAATACCCGCCTGAACAGCTGAAAGCCCTCGATGGCCTGATCGCCTACATCGATGCTTACTACGGTTTCGAATCGCAGATCATCGACCACAAGGCTTGGCGCATCGGCAACTCCGACACGTCCGAGGAATTCGCCACGTATCTAGCCAACTACCAAGATCACCGCACGCACGACTAATGCGGAAGCGGGGCCGGTCGTCGGCGTCGCATTGCTAGCGCCAAGGATCCGGCTCGAACATCGGCGGTTCTTCGCGTCGATCGGACCAGGGGTCGTAGCCGTCGTCGTCTTCGCGTTCCACGTAGGGCGACTCGGATGGAACATGCGATTGCTGCTTCGCCACGGCATGTTCGTCCATGTCTTCCTTGCCGGCCAGGCGCACGTCGTAGGGCGTGGTCTGGTAGACGTAGTAGTTCAGCCAGTTCGTGTACAGCAGCTGGGCATGCGCGCGCCAGTTCGACTGCGGCGCTTGCGTGGGGTCGTCGCCGGGATAGTAGTGCGCGGGCATCGGCGCGTCGTCCATGCGCCCGCAGTCGCGTTCGTATTCCGCGTTCAGCGTGGCGCGGTCGTATTCGGGGTGGCCGAACACGAAGAACCGCCGACTGTCGATGCTCTTGGCCGCATACACGCCCGCCTCGTCGGAAACGGCGAGCAGCTCAAGCTCGGGATGTGCGTCGATATCTTCCGCGCGCACTTCGGTGTAGCGCGAATGCGGGGCCCAGAACGTGTCGTCGAACCCGCGCAGCAGCGGCGAAGTCAGCTTCGCCTGAATCTGGCGGTGCTTGAACACGCCGGTCATCTTGGCGGGCAATTCGTGTTTCGGCACCCCGTAGTGGTAATAGATGCCAGCTTGCGCACCCCAGCATATGTGCAGCGTGGAATGCACGTGCGTGCGCGACCAGTCCATGATCTGGCACAGCTCGTCCCAGTAATCGACCTCTTCGAAATCGAGCAGCTCCACCGGCGCGCCGGTGATGATCATGCCGTCGAAATGCTCGTGCGCGATGTCGTCGAACGTGCGGTAGAACGTTTCCAGGTGCTGCTCGGACACGTTTTTCGCGTCGTGGCTGGCCATGCGCAAAAGCGTGATCTCGATCTGCAGTGGCGTGTTCGAAAGCTTGCGCAGGATCTGCGTCTCGGTGGCGATTTTCGTGGGCATGAGGTTCAGCAGCACCACGCGCAACGGGCGGATGTCCTGGTGCATGGCGCGGTATTCCGTCATGACGAAGATGTTCTCCTGCGCCAGCAAGTCGGTTGCGGGCAATGCATCGGGTATGCGGATGGGCATGGTAAGCCTCGTTTTCTCATGGTCGAAGGTGTTTTCACATGATAGCGTAGAATCGCTTTCGCCCATTATGTCGAGCGTTTATGCCTAGCTATCCAAAAGCGTGGCAAGGCGCCACGGTGTTGCAGACAGGGGGACGTTTCTCTTGTCTCTTGTCTGCAACAGACAAGAGAAACGTTCTCCTGTCTGCGGAAACGCGATCGTCACAGCTTCTTCAGCGTGTCTCTGCAATGTTTCACGAGCGGTTCTTCCCAGTGGTCGCGCAGCTCGTTCACGCCGGGAATGGCGGCCTCCGCATCGCACACGGCGGCGAAATGCTCGGGAATCATACGGGCGAGCGCGGCCATGAGCTGCACGCAATCTTCGGCTGGCAGGTCGGCCGCGTCGGCGAACCGCACGACGGCGTTGCGGGTGACGTATCCGATGCGGTTCTCGCCGCCGATGCTCATGGCAACCTTGTACGTCTCGTGCGGGTCGCGGTAGGGCAGGACAGACGCCACGTCGTATAGCGGCGCCAGGCGCATCTCGCCGTTGCCTGCGATGAGCAGCGAGTAGTTCTTCGCATGTGCGTCAGGCGCCCCAATAAGGTAGTTGAAGAACAGCATGGTCGCGAATTGCGCGAGGTTGCCGTGTGCGAACCGCCCCGTTTGCTTCAGCAGGCGAATGATGTCGATAGCTGCGGGTCCACCGTATTCGGGGTACTTGTTCTCGGGCAGTACGCCGAGCGCTTGGCAGAAGTCTTCCTGGTGAAAGCGCGTTACAGAACCGTCGGCGTTAGTCTTGCGATCGTATCGAGTGATGATGATGGCAGGTTCGTCTTCAAAAACGCGGTATGCAACTTCGGCTGTCAAAAGGCCGCATGTAGCGGCAGTTTTCATACACAGGTACTCGTTGAGCGCCTGATACGCCAGTCGGCTGATGCCGCATTTGAAGATATGTGTTGTTGCGGCAGCTCCTCGACACGAATGCCAGGCGCCGTCGACGAGCCGTAGGGCGAACTTCGACTGCTGGCCGCCAAGCGACCAGTGCTCGGTCGGGATGATCCAGGCCCTGTCGTTTTGCGTGCGGCCGATGCGGAGCCGCGCCGCTATGTCGGCATCGGATAGCGGCGTGGTGCTGCTTGGCCGCGCAAGCGCTTCGGCGACGTTTTCCGGCGGACAGAACTGCACGGCACCCGGGCAATCGAGCCCGATATGCGTCAGCAAGGCAAAGGGGTTGTTACCCGAAACGTCGAATTCAAGGCCCGTGTTACGCCGCACGCGGTCGTCGTCGGGAAGCAAGCCGAACAAGTACGGCCGCACCTGCTTGTCGCCGTACGTGCGGTTGCCGATGGGCATGGAAATGGAAAGCGGGGCGCCGCTGTAGTCAGGCAAGTACGCGAACGTGAGTTGACCGCTTTCATGTTGGTGCACGTGGCCGGCAACTTTCCCCGCGATGATGGTGGAAAGCAGGCGCTCGCTCATCTCTTTTCCTTCCATGAGGCGAATGTGAACTCTGGGGGTAGCTCGTAGTTGGCGATGATGTCGGGAAAACCAACGTCCGCGTAATCGTACGTCCCCGCCTGCTGTGGCATCTCCCGCGCTTCGTCGCCGTCGCCCAGCACGGCAAGCGACAGGTCGAGCGCCGTCAGCACTTGCAGTAGCTTGTCGAGTCGAATGCCCGTGGCGTCGCCCAGCTCCAGCGCAATAACGAGCCGCTCCGACACGCCCGCATTCTTCGCGAGTTTCTTCTGCGTGAGACCCGCCGCAACGCGCTGCTCCTTCACGATGCGCCCGATGGCGCGTGACGTGCGCACTTCCCTCATGGTCGCGTCCCTTCCCATGAACCTGCAAAGTTTTGCATAATCATAAATCTGCAAAACTATGCAGTCAAGTAAAAATGCAAAATGTTGCATATCTCGAAGAAGCAAAACAAGATGTAAAAATAAGCATAAGGTAAGTTGCTAGCATGAGGGCATACGATGTCATGTAAACCGTGCAGGACTTGCGGCACCTGTCGTGGTCGGAATCGGGGCAAATGCGAGCTTCCCGACAAGTGAACGCGCAGGTGGCTGGAAGGGCGCGTGCCCCTGCGGGACTGTCAGAACCCGGGCGAGATTCTGCGTGCAAACCGGCGCCGAACACGTTCGACGCCCTGGCCGAAGGCGTCGGCGCCTCGCTGCTCGTTAGGCTTGTGTGATACCTGGAATGGGTGGCGCAATGAGTTACAGCGCAGTCTCGCCGCTCATTCTTACAGCGTACTCTTGTACAAATCAATCAGCTCGTGGCGGTTTGTCGTGCTGGTTTTCTTCAATATGTTGCGCACGTGGAACTTCACGGTGGCTTCCGACACGCTTAGCTCACGGGCGATCTTGGGGTTGGAAAACCCGTCGATGACGAAGAACGCTACGTCTTGCTCGCGCTCGGATAGTCCATAACGTTTGCAGAACTCGGCCACGGGATCGACGTCTTCCTCGCCCGCTGCTGCAGCGGGCCCGTACAGCCGCGAGTACAGCACGAACAGCAGTGCCGTGGCGACTACAAACAGCACGCCGCATACGGAAATCAGCACGATGGCGGATCCGCCGAGCGCCAGGCACAAGGCCGTGCCCGCCACGTCGCCCACGCGCCCGATTGCGAGCCCCGCACCTGCAAGCCAGGGGTGTCCTATGCAATCGGCCAGGTCGGTGAACAGCAACACGCGAAACACTGTGAAGAACCCGAAAAGCAGGTACCCCAGCGCCCAGAGCGTCATGCTGGGGGCTTCGGCGCTCGAAAGCGCGAACATGAGGAACGGAGTCACTAGCGAAGCAGCACAGCATATATGCACATAGCGGCGGTCGCGGTCGGCCAGTATGCCGGCGACGATCAGGCCCACGCCGTAGAACAGCCGCGAAAGCTCAAGGTTCACCGAGCCCGACAGGTCGGCGGTGGGGAAGGAAAAGCCGGCGTTCTTCACCATGCTCACAACGAGCACGGTAATGCCGGCGAGCACGAGAAGCGCTGCGGCAGGCGTCGTTTTCGGGCCGCTGTCGGCGGTTGTCGCGCCCGAATCGCCGCGTTCGACAGACGAAGGCAGCGCTTTAACGCTCCAAATGCACAAGATGGTCAAAAGCGCAATGAGCACGCACGCGAGCACGCTGGGCGAACCCGTGGCCAGCGCTCCGCCGGCGACCGTCGAGAGCACCCAGGTGACCAGCGTTGATGCGGCGTAACCCGCTCCGAAGGCAATGCCGCGCCCGCGTGCGTTCACGAGGTCGGCTAAGCAGGTGAGGTAATGGCCCTGGAAGAACCCGCATGCCAGGTTCATGGCGAACCCGAAACCCACGGCACTGGCGAGTTGCGTTGAAGATGCTGCGGGTTCCAGCAGCACGACGTATAGCCCCGCCGCCACCATCGACGCCACCGCTGCTATGCGTTTACCGGCCTTCCAGCGCACGGGCATGTAGGCTCCGATGCCGATTGCCTGTGCCAGATAGCCAATCACCATGGTGTAGAAGTCGACCTGCTGGGGTGGGGCCAGCACGACGATGTTGTGCAGCCACGCAAGCCAACCCGTCGAGCCCAGCAAGAAGCAAACGCCCACGAGCGCCCCCACGCGCAACCGTGCATCGTTGAGTATGGCGCTTGCCGACATGAGTCTCCTCCAGGTGCTGTTTTCGTGAGAATCGCGAAGCGTTTTATCGCGCATCCGCGACGGGCCAGGCCCGGAAACGCCTTCCTATTATACGTTTGTGTTATAAAATGCGCCCGTGAGGGTCAGCTGAAAGTTGACAGGTCAAAGGCACCTAACCCAAAAACTAACCCTCTCTTTTTCAGGTAATTCGGCCAAAACCAACCCGCAACTAGCCTGTAAACCTAGCCGTCTTTATGACATGCTTACGTTGGGTTCTTATATAGGAAGCCGCTAGTGCAAAACGCCGAACGATGACCATGGGCAATTGCGCCATCCGCGCTGCTTGCCGTTCGACGCGAGGAAAGGGGCTATCATGACCGCAACCGCCAAGAAGATTCTGTCCGTTTTCCTTGCGTTTACGCTCGTGTTCGCGTTCACGCCAACGGTTGCTATGGGCGAAGGGGATGCCGCGTCGGACAAGCCGGCCGAGAACCCGTCTGATATTCCGGCGCCAGATACGAACGAGAATGGTATTACCGACTTAAAGCCTGCGACCATAGTTATGGCTGAAAATCCGGAGGCATTATCGCAAGAAGGCCAGGAAGGTCAGCTTGAAGCGCAGGACGCCAATGGTGGTGCTGATAGCGCGATGACCGCGCAGGCAGACGTTCACTACTATCAAGCTGAAGGCTACAAACTCGGTTACGTGGATTACACGTACACGCCTGAAGGTTCGGAGAGCGCCGTCGCCGGCGCAGTCGTCACGGACATCAACATCGATAGTGCGGCTCATCCCGATGTTGTTATTCCCGAGACGGTCGAGGACGACAGCGTGACCCGGAAGGTCATTGGTGTAGGCTCGGTCGAAGGGCGCAGCTTCACCTTCTCATGGGCGGGTAACGTGAACAAATTCACCTTCCCTTCAAGCATCCAGTTCATAAAGGACATTTCGTTTACATCGAACGTTAACGACGAAGTTGTGTTCAAAAGTTCTGCTGGCGACAACGAGAATCCCTTAGCCTCGCTGCCGGAAGAGCTTTTCAAGGGCTTTCGCGGTTCGACCGTCACATTGCCCAACAGGCTGGCGGCCATACCTTCCCGGTTATTCAAAGAAAGCAATATCACGTCGATAACGCTGCCCGCTTCCGTGAAGCAGATCAACCTGAACGCGTTTACCGACACCAAAAAGCTCGCCACGGTGACGTTGAACGAGGGGCTTGAAATTATCGGGCAAGAGGCTTTTGCCCCTACGTTGGGCAACGGAATATATGGTGAGGCGAGCAGCAGCTTCACCAGTATCGCCATTCCGTCCACGGTAAGGGAGATTCAACAGGAAGCCTTCCGCAAAGACACCGTGCTGGCAACGGTCGACTTTGGATCGGCTTCTGGTCTTCAAACCATCGGCGATTACGCGTTTTATGGCACGAGCCTAACCAGCGTGAATATCCCTGACAGCGTAAAAGTCATCGGCAAAGGCGCGTTTTCGGGAAGGAACGGCCGGAGTACGATGGAAGGCGATCTGAACCCCAATTCTCAAGGCGCGTATACGCTGACGAGCGTGAGCTTGGGCTCGGGTCTCACCACCCTTGGTTCGGGGGCGTTTGCATACCAGCCCATCACGAGCGTTGCGATTCCCGAAAATCTGACCACGCTGGGCTACGATACGAGCACCTACCAGTTCGTCGACCAATATGGCGTGTACCATCTGAGCGGCGCCATCGGCGCGTTTTCCATGTGCGATAAGCTGCAAACCGTCACCTGGCCCACTTCGAGCAGCCTCACGACCGTTGGCGGTTTCGACGGCTGCACGTCGCTTACGGCCGATGCGGTGAACAGCCTTCCCGCCTCGGTCAAGCGCATCGACGACTACGCGTTCTACAACTGCACCAGCATGGACAACGTAATGGTGCCATCGACAGTGCAAGAGATTGGCAAGGGCGCGTTCTCGAAACATGACAGCACCGCATCTGGGAAAACCTTCACGCTGCTCAACAAGAATGCAACGCTGGAGGGCTGGACATCCGCCGATCCGACAACTGGGCCTTGGCCGCTCGGGTGTGGCTACACCATCAAGTACCCGCGCAGCGCGGCTGCCGATTCAAGCATCGTGCAATACCGCAACGCCGTTGAAGCCTACGAAGCCGCGCAAAGCATTGCAGAAGCCAACCGTACCAAGTTCGAAACGGTGGCCGACGACTTCTACACGGTGACGGGCACCGTGCCCGCAGGTGCCACGGTCACGCTGATTGCCGGTGACAAGGAATACCACCCCGAGCTCGACGCTGCTAACAGCTTCACGTCCGAGCTCATCGAGGGCGGTACGTACGTGGGTGCCGTCGTCAGCCTGCAAGGATATGCGGACTATCGCATTTATCCCGGTTCTGACGCCGCCACTGACAAGACCAAGACGGTGGGTGTCTTGAATAACGATTGGACCTTCGGGGTCACAACCGACATGATGACCCTCGCCTCGCAGCTGGGCATCTTGCAGGTGCGCACGACTGGCAATTACAACGAAGATGCCAACGTGGCCGTGTTCGACCACGCCACGGGCAAGCTCGTCTCGCAGGGGCACGTTATGCGGGCGCGGGTGTACGTGGTTGATGACATTCCCGCCGGCATCTACGACGTAGTTGCCTGGCAGAAGAACGACTACTTCTCGCGCGTGTCCAGCCTGGCCGACTTCGCGGCTATGGGCTTCACGAGCGCTGACTACGCGCTTGCGGAGGGGGTTGCCGTCGCGGCGCTTCAAACCAAGGAGATAGAGCTTGCGGTTCCCGAGCTCGATACGTCCAAGATCACAGGCGTTCTCGCCACGGGCGAGGTCATAATCCCCAGTCTGTACAATCCGCCCGAGGTTCCGTTCGTGGCCACTGTGCGCTACGACATGACCACGGGCCAGTCGGTCGACAGCGTGCAGGTGAGCGTCCCTGAAGGGCTCGAGCCGTTGGCCGCCGCAACGAATGCGAAGGAATACTTCAGCGTGGCTGGCAACGTTAACACGAGCAGCTGGAACGAAACGACCCGCATCCTAACCATAAGCGGCCTCGATGCGGCCGACCAGCAGTCCTCCACGATGGCCGTGTCGCTGAAGGCCGTTGATCCGGGCAGTTACGCCATAAGTGCAGCACTCGAAAGCGGCGGCGTTAAAGCGCCGATAGGCGCCGCGTCCGTGGAATGCCCGGCCATTCAGCTGGTGGTGCCGCAGGGCACGCTGCAGTCGCGCGAGTTCACGGTGCATGTATATGCGGCCCCGAACAGCGACATCGAGCTGAAAATCGGCGACACCGCGTTGAGCGTCGACAAGAAAACGCTCGACGCCGCCTGCAAGACCAACTTCGTGGGGCATGCCAAGGTAAAGGTGACGATTCCCGACGACGAGATTTCCGTGTCGCCATATTATCAAGTAACGGCAACGCTGAAGTCCGGCGATGAAGGCGCCGACAAGCCAAGCGACACCGCCATCGTGCAGTACAACGCTGCGCTTTCCGACGTCCCCTTCGAACCAACCGTGCGCGACTTCTGGTTCGAGAGCGCGGGCGACCAGATTTGGCTCGCCAAAGACGGCGAGGACCTTTCGGGCGGCTATTACATCGTGGGCGTGCACGAGAACAACTTCACCCGCCAGATGCCGTTCACGGTGGTCATCGACAGCCTGCAGCCGCTCGAGGACACCACGACGCTGTACCTGGGCATGCTCGACAACAGCGTGGTTACGTACACCATGAGCCTGTCCGAGACGACCGACCTGAAATCGGGTGCGAAGCGCTACACCTTTAAGACGATCGTGCCGATAACCGAAGACGACAAGTTCTTGTCGCGGAACCTGCCCTGCCGGTTCGATGTGATGCCCGATTTCAAGCTAACCTCCACGGTGCGCCCCGAGTTTTCCACGACGGACATGGGCACGCTGAAGCTGGCTGTGAACAACGAGGTCGACAGGCTGAGCAAGCTGGGCGCCGACGGGTTCAACAGCTGGTACAACAGCATGAACGAAACGGGCAAGCAATGCGTTTCGGGCAAGTACTTCTACACGAGCAAGCTCAAGACTCAATACGGGTACAACTATTTCGACGAGGCTCTGGTAAACGCCGGCTACGATTACGTGTTCGGCGTGTTTAACGAAAGCTTCCGGCATGAGAAATGGGACCCGACCGGCGTGGTCTGGAAGCAGCTGACCGACGCAGAAAAAGCGCGCTTCGAACAAGCGGAAAACCAAGTCGCCGCTGCCTACGATGCGTTAGCGTTGCTGCTGGGCGATAGCAAGCCGATGTACGAGTACGCCTCTTACGAGGCCTACCTTGAAGCTGAGCTGGGCTATACGACTGGCGGTGCGTACGACAAGGCCTCGCTGACAGGAGAAGGTTACCTGGTCATCGACGACCTCTTCGACGGCACGTGGGGCGCCGTAAGCGTTGAAGTTCCCGATGACGGGCGCGTCCTGCCAACGCAGCAAGACATCGCGATGACCACGGCGTCAACGACGGCCGATGACGGCAGGATCGGCTCGTTCCAGACGAAGAACGGAAAGGGCGAAGCCGCGAACAAGAGGGTCAACGGCAAGACCGATGTCGATATCGCCCTGGACACGATTGAGGATTCAACGGGTTTTGTGATGGATATCGTGCGGGCTAACGCCCCGGAAGCCAGCGAGCTAATCGATGGGTTTGCGGTGAGGGCCGCCGGCCTTGCGAGGAGCGTTTACGAGCCGGTTGACGATGAGATAAAGAGTCGATCGGATTACACGGGGATCGATTCCGAGCTTGCCAACCGCAAGGCCGAACTCGAGCGCATGGAGGCCATGAACAAGTACTACGATTCGTACAACCCCGGTTCCATGTGCCAGCGGGCGTTGCAGGCCGAAATCGATTACATGAAGCAATACATCGCCGACCTGGAATGGGCCAAGCGGTTCGCCTGGTACGGCGAGGTTGGCACTGTGGCCGGCGGCGCGGCGATCGAGTTCTCGGACAAGGTGGGCGAATTGGCCGACGCTTTCGTCGAGTCGCAAGAAGGAGACCAGGCCGCGGGGATACTCGCGGGCGTCGTTGCCGGCTTATTCGAAAAGGCGAAGACTGCCGGCGTTGCCGCAAGGCAGGCTTGGGGCGTTCAGGCCGCCCTTCCCTCAACGCTTCTCGCGCCCGATTTGGCCAAGCACCGCGCGCAGGTGCAGCAATGGCGCTTCTATCGCGAGCGCGAGTGCAAGAAAGATGACTTTGGCAAGTTGCATTACAACAAGAAGCCGATTCTGGATCCGTCGGGTTACACGTACGAGGGCGTTGAGGACAACCGCGTGTCCGACGTCATCGCCACGATTTACCAGATGCAGGCAGACGGCAGCTGGGCGGTTTGGAACGCAGCCGAGGCCGATCAAGTGAATCCGCAAAACACCACGTCGACGGGCTTGTTCGCGTGGGACGTCCCCGAAGGCGACTGGAAGGTGCGCTTCCAGAAAGCCGGCTATGATGACGTGTGGTCGCAGGTGATGCACGTGCTGCCCGAATGGACCAACGTGGCCATCAACATGTTGCGGGCCGATCCGCCCAAGGGCACCAGCTCGGCCGTTAATGCCGACGACCCAGAAAGCCCCTATGTCGATATCACGTTCGACCAATACATGAAGGCGTCCGCCGATTTCGCGCCCACGGTGACCGTCAACGGGACGCCGGTGACGAATGCCACGTGGGTGAGCATGGTTGCGGGAACCGATAAAGCCGGCAACGAAGTGCCGCTTTCGCTGACGCTGCGCGTGCCGTTGGCGGGTTTGGTTGAGCCAGGCGATACGGCTACGGTGACGGTTGCAGACGCGTACAGCTATGCCGGCAAGCAGATGGCCGCCCCCTATTCGGCAACCGTAACGGTGCCCGACAACGCGACGTATTACTACGTGGCGCCTGACGAGGTGGCAACGTACACGAAGGGCTCGAACAAGGCGCTGAAGTTCACGTTCAAGCGCAGCTCGTATGACAACAGGACCTTCGATCGCTTCGAAGGCATTCTGATGGACGGCACGGCTGTCGACGCGTCGAATTACAAGGCTGAGGCCGGCAGCGCCGTCATCACGCTGAGCGCATCCTACCTGGAAACGCTCGCCGAGGGCGATCACGTGCTGGCCGCGCAGTTCGCCGACGGTAGCGCGACGGCGCCCCTTAAGGTTGCGGCGGCAGAAACGAAGGGCGTATCCGCCAAAAAGACGAAGACGCCCGCCACGGGCGATCGCACCGCCCCGATGGGCGGCCTGCTCATTGCGGCATTCGTCGCCTGTGGTGTGATGCTGTTATCCCGCCGGCAAATGAGCGCGGCCAAGGTGGTAACCGGCAAACACGTAAGACGCTAACGAACGGGCGCCAGTTTGGCGTTTCACGCCGCTGGCGCTTGCATAAGAGCCAAGGAGATGCGGTTCAATTGTCATTCCGAGCGTAAGCGAAGCATGGCAGGTGGCCGCATTTTCCTTGGTCTTAACGACGGGCAACTGCTTCCCCCTAGTCTTCGAGGTACGCACAGGCATCTTCGGGGGTCAGCGCGGCGACGGTGCAATGCTGTATGAGCTGCCGGTCGTTTGTCACGAGCCAGCGGGCTTTCGTGCGCGTGGCGCATGCCACCACCAGGTTGTCCTCGTAATCGCCGTGGACCGAGCGGTTCTTCGCGGCGATGATTGCGTCCATTTGGTCCGATGGCCCCACGGTGGCCAGTTCCATGATGAGGTCGATAGCCGCCCAGGCCGCCGCGCGTGCGGATGCGGCCGCCTCTTCGGGCGTCAGCTTGCCATCGAGTTTGTTTTGCGCCTTCAGTCGGCTCTGTATTATGTAGAAAACATTGCAAACTTCGTGCGGAGGTATGACAAGGCTTACGTCGCAGCATCGCGCCTGCGCGAAGAACCTTGCTGCGTCCTTGTTTCCGGGTCGATCACCGAACAAATAATCGAGCCATACATTCGCGTCGACGACAATCACATCATTCTGGGTCATTCCACAACCCCCGCTCCATCATCTTTTCCATAAGGGCCTCTTCGAGGAGCTCTTCGTCTGTCATGCTCAGCGGCTGGGGATGCTCTATCCCCATTTCCCGATATGCGCGCTCGACGATGCGCGGCCCTTTCGCCAGTTTTTCCTCCCACGCTTTAAGCTCCGCGTCGCGCTGCGCTTTCGCCGCCTCGTCTTCGAGCGACTCGGCCCACGCGCGCAACGCCTTGCGGTCGTTCGCGTTCCTGCCGGCGAATTCCCACACGGCGCGGATGATGCGCGTCGGTGTGTACCCGATGCTGTTCAGCGCCTGGTCGCCGCGCGCCTTAACGCCGGCGTCGATTCGCGCGTTAATCTGTGCTGTTGCCATGGCTTCACCTTGCTTCATCGAATTTGCTTTACGTAAAGCATATCACATGTGACACCCGCGCGCTTTTACCTGGCGCCGTGTTGCCGCGAGCACGCAAGTCCTGTTTTCCGCCATTTCCCTTGCGCGGCTGGCGGAAATCCCGACTTGCGTGCCCGGAAACACACCGTTTCAGGATCAGGTCGCGGCGTTTGCCCAGGTCGGAATTCTCGCCGGCGTCTAGGGCGAACACGCAACGCGGGTTTTCCGCCACGGCAGAGGCGAAAATGGCGGAAATCTCGACTTGCGTGCTCGGGAGGCCCTTTCCCGAGCGTTGCCCGGAGGCGTTACACCAGGTCGCAAGGAACCCGGGAATGGCTTGGCGCCTGCGCAGGAATTAACGGTAATCGCCCGTCTCTGTTAAACGTGCGTTGACCTGAAAGCAACAGCAAAGGGCGAATAGCGCGTATGGCAACTTCATGGGAAGGCGTCCGTCGTGGGGCGCCTTCTTTTTTGGGTTCAGCATTTCAAAACGGCAACGAATGTGGGGCGGCTGCCGGGCTGTCTTACGATGCGAAGCGTTTCAGCTCGGTTTTCACGCAAGCTGCTATATTTGGCGCAGTTCTAATCGGCCCGTGACCAAGTGGGCGAGGCTTTGGTCTCTGACCCAGCAATTCGGACGCCATGGAGTCCAATCGGGCTGCGGGACATCCCGATCCAATCGAATAGGCAAGCACGCCCGATAGCAGGGCGGAACATATTCAAGCATAATTCGTACTACGAAATGAGGGCGCTATGGAAACCGTAGTGGTTCATCCACGCGTCATGGAGCGTCATCCGGAGCTTTCGGAAGACGACGTGCGCGAGGCATGGGAAGGTTATGTGCGCATGACCAGGAGAGAGAGGGAGGCAACGATTACTTTTTGTGACTGTAGGCTTCGACGACCGAGACCGTGCAATAGAGATGGTGGCAGTGGAAATGCTCGGTGGCGGTTAGTACATATACCATGCGTTTACTCCGCCGACGAAAAGCGTGCTCCGCGAACTGGGATTGATGAGGTGAGATTATGGGCGTTACGACAAAGAACGGGAAGGCGTCCTCCGGGGCGCCTTTCGCCGTTCGTGGATTTAGTTTTCAAAAAACTCGTGCAATGTGGCTAAAAATGGTTATACTTACCCATCAGCATGATTAACGCAAGCGGACATAGCCTTCTCCTTGGCCTGCTCCTTATCTAGGCGCGCCTGCGTCTTGTCTTCTTGCGGGTCCGCGCCTTATAAATCCTCTTCGCCGATTCTGTTCCCACGTGGCTGGCGACCGTTCAAAACCGCGGGACATCTGTGGTGAGTTTCGGGGCTTATCCCAAAAACCCAGCGCAAAGGTAGAAAATCATCAACGAACGTAATGCGTCACGATGGGCTTCGGGTCTGCTCCAAAGCTCATTCGACCGTAAACAGGAAGGCGAGCAACATCATGAGAGAAGTGCGTATCAGCGATGTGACCATGCGCAGGGCGGCGAGCATGAAGGATCTGTCGCTGTCGTTCAAGGAGAAGCTGGAAATGGCCAAGCTTCTCGACCATCTGGGCGTGTCCGCCATCGAGGTCGAGGGCATCGAGAATCCCAAGGCAGACAGCCTGCGCATCAAGTCGCTCGCGTCGCTCGTGCGCAACAGCACGCTGGCAGTGCCGGTGGAAATGGACGTCGAGAACATCGACGCGGTGTGGGGCGCGCTTGCCGAGGCCGCCCGCCCGCGCCTGATCGTGAAGGCGGCCGTCAGCCCCGCGCGCATGGAATACGTGTACCGCAAGAAGGCCGACGCCATGCTCGCCGACGTTGCCGACACGATCGCCGAGTGCCGCAAGCGCTGCGACGACGTTGAGTTCATCGCCGACGACGCCTCGCGTGCCGACGGCGCCTACTTGCGCGAAGTCATCACGCAGGCCATCAAGGCCGGGGCCACCACTGTCACCGTGTGCGATGCAGCCGGCGCCATGTTGCCCGACGAGTTCGCCGCGTTCATCCGCGCGCTCTTGGCCGATGTCCCGCAGCTGGCCGATGTCACGCTGGGCATCTCGTGCTCCGATGAGCTGTACATGGCCGACGCGTGCGCCATCGCCGGCATCATCGAGGGCGTGGGCGAAGTGAAGGCGACCACGTATCCCATGGACATCGTGTCGCTCGGCCGACTCAGCAAGATCCTGGAAGACAAGGCCGACGCGTGCCAAGCCAAGACTACCGTGCGCATAACAGAATTGAAGCGCGCCATCGCCCAGGTGTCGTGGATCTGCGAATCGGGCCGCTCGGCGTATTCCCCATTCGAAACGGGCGTGCGCGAGGCCGACGAGACCATCGTGCTGACCGAGCGCGACGACCAGGACGCCGTGATGCAATGCGTGGCCAGGCTGGGCTACGACCTGTCCCTCGAGGACCAGACCGCCGTGTACGAGGCCTTCCAGCGCGTCGCCTCCAAGAAGGAGAGCGTGGGAAGCCGCGAGCTCGACGCCATCGTGGCATCTGCTGCACTGCAAGTGCCTGCAACCTACAAACTGGAAAGCTACGTCATCAACTCGGGCAACCGCATCAAGGCCACGGCGAACATCTGCATCCGCAAGGGCGACGAAGAGATGCAGGCCGTTTGCGTGGGCGACGGCCCCATCGACGCAGCCTTCCTGGCCATCGAGCAGATCGCGGGCCAGCACTACGAGCTCGACGACTTCCAGATTAACTCCGTCACGCAAGGCCAGGAAGCCATGGGCGAAACCGTGGTGAAGCTTATCTGGGAGAGCAAGGTGTATTCCGGCCGCGGCATCTCCACCGACATCATCGGCTCGAGCATCCGCGCCTATGTGAACGCGTTGAACAAGATTGTCTACGAGGAGCAGAACTAACATGAGGCTTTCGTTTTCGACAAGAGGATGGGGCGACGTCCCCTGGGATGAACTGGTCAAGACGGCCTGCGACATGGGCTTTTCGGGCATCGAGGCCTACGATGCGCTGGAAAACGAGCGGTTCTGCGGCAAAGGCGGGCCGTTCGACCCCTACCAGCTGAAGGCCACTGCCCGCGACCTGCGGGGCCGTGGACTGCAGATGCCGGTGTTCGACACCTCCATCGACATCTCGCTTCCCGACGGGCAAGCGGACCGCGTGAAGCAGCTCGTCGACATGGCTGCCGAAATGGGCGTCGAGCACGTGTGCGTGAAGGGCCAGCACGGCACCGAAGACGCCGTGCGCGCAGCCCTCGACGAGCTGGTGCCCTATGCGAAGGAACGGGGCGTGGTCCTGCTTGTCGAGACGAGCGGAATCTACGGCGACACCGCGCGCCTGACCGCGATGATGGACGCCTATGCCAGTGATTACCTGGCGGCCCTGTGGGATGTCCACCATCCGTATCGCGACTTCGGTGAAGAACCCAGCACCACGATCAAGAACCTGGGTGCCTACGTGAAGCACGTGCACATGCGCGATTCCGACGATGACGGCTCGTACAACCTGGTGGGCGAGGGCACTCTGCCCATCGAAGACGTAGTGCGTGCGTTGGCTTCCATCGACTACGACGGCTTCGTATCGCTGGAGTGGAAACCCGAATGGATGGCCGACCTCACCGATATGGACATCATACTGCCGCACTTCGTGAACTACATGCGACGCTTCGAGGACACGCGCGGCCGGCGCAAGCCGCTGTACCTGAACCACGATGGCACAGGCGTGTTCATCTGGAAGAAATACGACCTCATCGATTGCACGTTCCCGCAGGTGCTCGACAAGATGGTAGAGGAAATCCCCGATCAGCTGGCGTTCAAGTACACCACGCTCGACTACACGCGCACCTATGAGGAATTCCGCGACGACGTGGACACCTTCGCACGCGCGCTCGTTTCGATGGGCGTGAAGGCCGGCAGCAAGGTGGCCATTTGGGCCACGAACGTGCCGGCATGGTACATCACGTTCTGGGCCACCACGAAGATCGGCGCGGTGCTGGTCACGGTGAACACGGCGTACAAGATTCACGAAGCCGAGTACCTGCTGCGCCAAAGCGACACCCACACACTGGTGATGATCGACCGTGCGCTCGATTCCGATTACGCGGGCATCATCAACGAGCTTTGCCCCGAAATCGCAAACACCGAGCCCGGCAAGCCCCTGCATTGCAAGAAGCTGCCCTTCCTGCGCAACGTCATCACGGTGGGCTTCCAAATGCCCGGCTGCCTGACGTTCGAGGAGGCGTTCGAGCGGGCCGAGTCGGTGCCGCTGGAAACCGTGCAGCGCATGGCCGATGCCGTGCGCCCCGACGACGTGTGCAACATGCAGTACACGTCGGGCACCACGGGCTTCCCCAAAGGCGTCATGTTGACGCACCGCAACGTCGTGAACGACGGCAAGTGCATCGGCGACCGCATGGGCCTTTCCACCGCCGATCGCATGATGATCCAGGTGCCCATGTTCCACTGCTTCGGCATGACGCTTTCGATGACCTCGTCGATGACGCACGGCACCACGATGTGCCCCATGCCGTATTTCAGCGCGAAGGCATCGCTGTCGTGCATCACCAATGAGAAGATCACATGCTTCAACGGCGTGCCCACGATGTTCATCGCCATGTTCAACCATCCCGATTACCGCAAGACCGATTTCAGCCACATGCGCACGGGCATCATGGCCGGCGCCGGTTGCCCGCCCGACCTGATGCGCAAGGCTGCCGAGCCCGACGAGATGAACATGACCGGCATCGTCAGCGTGTACGGCCAGACCGAAAGCGCGCCCGGCTCGGTGATGACCGCCTGGACCGACCCGCTCGATTGGCGCGTGGAAACGGTCGGCTACGAGTACCCGCACATCCAGTGCAAGATCATCAACCCCGGCACGGGCGAGGAAATGCCCGACGGCGTGGCCGGCGAGTTCTGCAGCCGCGGTTACAACACCATGAAGGGCTATTACAAGATGCCCGACGCCACGCGCGACACGGTCGACGAGGATGGCTGGCTGCACTCCGGCGACCTGGTCATGCGCGACGAGAACGGCAACTTCCGCGTAACCGGGCGCATCAAGGACATGATCATCCGCGGCGGCGAGAACATTTACCCCAAGGAAATCGAAGACTTCATGATCACCCACCCGAAGGTAAGCGATTGCCAGGTCATCGGCGTGCCCGACCAGAAGTACGGCGAGGAGGCCATGGCCTGCATCATCCTGATGGCCGGCGAGGAGGCCACCGAAGACGAGATGCGCGCGTTCGCGCAGCAACGCATCGCCCGCCACAAGGTGCCCCGCTACATCGAATTCGTGGACTCCTTCCCGATGAACGCCGCGGGCAAGGTGCTCAAATACAAAATGCGCGAGGCGTTCAAAGAAAAGCTGGGGCTCTGAAGCCCGGATCCGCAAAGCCCCCCCGCAGCATAAAACCGCGATAGAGTCAGGATCTCTGAACGGCCGACCGTTCGGGGATCCTTTTTTCTGACAGACAGATACGGATTTGTCGAGGCAGAGGAATCGTTTTCGGCGAGGCGCAGAGGCCGCCTTCATCGGTAGCGCGGCTGCCCTCAGCCGCCCCCGGCGCAAGCCGGGTCCCGCGTTTTGTTACATCCGTAAACGGTCGGTCAGGATCTGC